>CAJXPC010000136.1 GCA_913057845.1 uncultured Pseudomonadota bacterium | reverse complement strand
GTCCAAGCGGCACTGCCTTGATGGCAACGAGAATTTGATTCTCAATGAAAGACCACACATAACTCGTCAGCATTTCATCGACTGATAAACCATTTTGATTACAGCAAAAAGAGAATCCAACAGGGAAACTTAAATTATCTAATTGCGATAAGAATTCAGTTGAGTGATTAGCAGCAGTGTCCATCTCTCGGATGACCGCCCGAAGAGCGTATCCCATCTGCAACGTCTCTTTTTGTATCTCAACGGTCTCTCTAGAACTCAAATAATCCAGATTAAGTACTTCAATAGCTTGGTGATCAACACGATTCCAAGCATCAAACATCTCTCGCAGAATAGGCAGCTCATAGTTCGCATATGGCCCTAGAAGGATTGATGCGACCCACTCGTACACTGTTGACTCATTATGAATTCGTTGCGTATCTACCAACCACTCCATTCCCTGAGAATAACTGAACGCCCCGGTAGGTAAGGATTGGCTAGAAAGCCTCAGCATATTCATCAGATTGTTACGCGTCATCATCGACACTCAAATCGGTCAAAGGGGTGAATTCATGAATTATTGGTCCTCGACCTTTTCCATGCTCTGATCCATGACTGTGTCCACCACCGTAGGCTCCGCTCTCGGGATGAAAGGGAGCCGTAACTGCTAGCGTTTGAGCACCCAAACCTTCAACCATATCTTTCAAAACCTCATCGTACGCAATACGCAATGAATCCACGTCAATCTCTATTGAGACGTGACGGTTACCAAGGTGATATGCAAGCTGCGCAAGAGATCGTGATGATCCCCGGTTGATCTGAAGCAGTAATTCATCCTTAGCGACAACTCGGACTACTCTCCCATCCTCACTCATCAAACAATCACCACCGGAAAGAATTGCACCCCGCTCCAGAAATATACCCACTTCTTCGCCGTCGACACTAAATGTCTTAAATCGAGATTTTTTTCTCACATCAAACGTAAGTGAAACTTCCACATCCACGGTTGAGGTAGTGTCTGCTCGTTTTGTAATAACCAACATGATTTAAAACAAGAAGTATCGCTGCGCCAGCGGCAGTACTGTAGCTGGCTCACACGTTAGCAATTCACCATCCGCATAAACATGATAATTTTGCGGATCAACCTCTATTTTTGGCTGGAGTGTATTCAAAATCATTGATGCCTTGGAGATCGTTCTCGTATTACGAACGGGAACAAGACGTTTATTCAGATTTAATTGGCCCCGAACGTTAGAATCAATAGCCGCTTGAGACACAAATGTAACCGAGGAGTGACTCATAGACCCACCATAAGCACCGAACATATATCGATAATGAACCGGTTGAGGCGTAGGGATAGAGGCATTAGGGTCCCCCATAAGGGACATTGCAATAACGCCTCCCTTTAAGATCATAGAGGGTTTTACGCCAAAAAAAGCCGGCTTCCACAGCACAATATCAGCTAACTTACCGACTTCTATCGAACCAACCTCATGAGCAACACCATGTGTAATTGCTGGGTTTATAGTGTATTTTGACACGTAACGCTTTACGCGAAAATTATCAGACCGATCAGAGTCCTCAGGCAATGGGCCCCGTTGAACTTTCATTTTATGAGCCGTTTGCCACGTCCGACAAATAACCTCTCCGACTCGACCCATGGCCTGTGAATCACTCGCTATCATGCTGAACGCACCCAAATCATGCAGTACGTCTTCAGCTGCGATTGTTTCACGACGTATTCTTGATTCTGCGAAAGCAACATCTTCTGCGATTGCTGGATCCAGATGGTGGCAAACCATCAACATGTCTAAATGTTCGTCTATTGTATTGACGGTATACGGGCGTGTCGGATTAGTAGAAGAAGGTAAGACGTTGGCAAAACCACACGCTTTAATGATATCTGGAGCATGACCTCCACCCGCACCCTCAGTATGGTACGTGTGTATGACTCTGTCCTTAAATGCAGCGAGGGTATCCTCCACAAACCCTGACTCATTCAAAGTGTCGGTATGAATTGCAACTTGAACATCTAAAGCGTCTGCTACCGTTAAGCAATTATCAATGGACGCAGGCGTGGTGCCCCAATCCTCATGTAACTTCAGGCCCATAGCACCCGCTGCGATTTGTTCCTCCAACGGCAGTGGTAAACTCGCGTTCCCTTTACCCATGAACCCTAGATTCATAGGAAACGCATCAGCCGATTGAAGCATCCTCGAAATGTGCCAAGGACCAGGCGTACAAGTTGTAGCATTTGTACCCGTAGCAGGTCCTGTTCCGCCGCCTAACATCGTAGTGATACCGGAAGACAATGCTTCTTCAATCTGTTGCGGACAAATAAAATGAATATGAGCGTCAACTCCCCCAGCAGTTACGATAGAGCCCTCGCCTGCAATAATTTCCGTCGCCGCACCAATCACGATGTCAACTCCTGGTTGCACATCTGGGTTACCTGCTTTACCAATTCCACTGATGCGACCATCCTTTATCGCAATATCAGCTTTGATAATTCCCGTATGGTCAACAATTAAAGCATTCGTAATGACTGTGTCCGCAACCGCGTCGGCAGGTCTCTGACCCTGTCCCATTCCGTCACGAATGACTTTTCCACCACCAAACTTAACTTCCTCCCCTGGTATCGTCTTATCTTCTTCGACCTCAATCCATAAATCGGTGTCCGCCAAACGTACACGATCGCCAACCGTTGGGCCAAACATCTCCGCATAAGCGCGACGATCGATTTTATTAGTCATGTCAAATCTCCCATTACCAGACCCCTAAATCCAAAAACTTTTCGATCTCCCCCAAACGCGACTAACTCAACCGTTCTCTTTTGACCTGGCTCAAATCGAACAGCCGTACCAGCTGCAACATTTAAACGAAATCCCCTACTTGGCTCCCGATCAAATTCAAGCGCTGAGTTGGTTTCATAAAAATGGTAGTGAGAGCCCACTTGAATCGGCCGATCTCCTGCGTTACATACGACGATGGTGACTAACGTCCTATTTTGGTTAATTTCTATATCACCTTCTAAGGTCTCAATTTCTCCAGGTATCATGCTTAGCTCCTCAAACAATCGGTTGATGAACGGTTACTAACTTGGTCCCATCGGGGAAGGTCGCCTCGACCTGAATCTCTGGGATCATCTCTGGCACCCCCTCCATCACCTGGGAGCGCGCCAACAATGTTGCACCGTATGACATTAAATCCGCTACCGTTCTACCTTCTCGCGCACCCTCCATGATCTCTGCAGAAATATAGGCTACAGCCTCTGGATAATTCAGAAGCAACCCTTTTTTGAGGCGTCTTTCCGCCAGCAAACTCGCAGTAAATATTAATAATTTATCTTTCTCTCGCGGAGTTAAATTCATTGAATCACCTCATTCAATTATTACGCATTAAGTATTCCAAATTCGAGGCTTAACGGCCGAACGCAGAAAATAAACCGGTCGTAACCTCGCCCATATCGCTGTGAAAATATCGCGCCCAGCCTCGATGTCTGCCCCAACCCATCGCGCGATTAATACCCCATCCATCCAAGTTAAAGCACAATGCATTTCACCTTCAGCGATCTTTCTTAAATCTTCAATTAGCGCAGGATTCTGATCTAAACCAACAATGAACATTGTTCCGTAATTGGAATATCCATCCAAAATTCCAGGACCATCCATTAAGCGATCTGGGTCGAAAAGCGTACGCTCCGTAAATATTGGAATACCATCAATTAAGATTTTAGTTTTTTGCTTGAGTTGACCGTGTAAGAGAGGGGCATGTTTTACGTGACGACCTAACGAATAGAAATCCCAACCGACAAAAATAGCACCTGACTCAACATTGACCTCTGTTACAACATCGACCAAGCATCTATTAAAGATGATATTCTCCTGCGGAAGCCACTCACAGATACTCTCTGCAGCCAGGTTTAGTGTTATGAATTGTTTTGAGGGACTACCGAAGCTTTCATACCACTTTGTAGCACCGGGAGTAGTTAGTTGAACCCTAGCCCCCACATCCAAATCGCAACTAACCCTTAATTCATCACCACCAGCAATACCTCCTGGAGGATGAACAATCAAGATTTGACAAAGCTCAGGGCCTTCTGGGTACAGCGCTTTTTGAACGACAAGTGGTCCCTCGTGTTTATTTCGGATCATTGCCGTCCTGCCCTCACGCAAACCAAAAGCAAGTTGCAAATCCGCAAACCAAGAAGGTGATGGACTGTCAGTTAAGTTCATACTGATAAATAATGCCTAACATTATCAACATCCATATCTTCACCCAAACCCGACTTGATGACTTCCCCGCGCTGAAGAATAATGTAATGATCGGCAAGATCTTTTGCAAAATCATAATATTGCTCCACCAATAAGATGGCCATGTCACCCCGCGCAGCTAACAAGCGAATCGCATTACCAATATCTTTGATAATCGATGGCTGAATACCCTCGGTAGGCTCATCAAGAATCAAAATGTTTGGTGACATCGCGAGTGCCCTACCTATCGCTAGTTGCTGCTGCTGCCCACCAGATAAGTCCCCTCCACGTCGATGGAGCATTTCATTTAAAACTGGGAACATATCAAATATTTCATGAGGCAAGTCCGATAGCTCTCCTCTAGATTTTGTCGCAAGGCCCATTAACAAATTTTCCTCAACTGTCAATCGCGCGAATATTTCTCTCCCTTGCGGCACATAACCAACACCTTGACGAGCTCGAACATAAGATGGTTGTCCTGTGACGTCTGAACCATTGACATGAATCGTTCCACTTGTCGTCTCTAAAACCCCCATCAAACAGTTGAGAAGTGTAGTTTTACCAACTCCATTTCTACCTAGTAAAGTCGTTACAGCCCCAGTGGGCACTGTGAAGCTTACATTTTTTAGAGTATGGCTAGAGCCATAATATTGATTAATATTTTTAACTTCCAACATAATTTTTAACGCCCCAAATAGACTTCAATCACACGATCATTCGATTGCACGTCCTCCATGCGACCTTCGGCTAACACTGCACCCTCGTGTAAAACGGTGACTGTCGATGCAATCTCCGCAACAAACTCCATATCATGCTCAACAACCACTAACGAGCGCTCTCCTGCGAGAGACTTGAAAAGCTTTGCTGTTTTCGCAGTCTCGTCGTCAGTCATCCCCGCTACTGGTTCATCCAACAATAAAAGTTTTGGCTCTTGCATCAGCAGCATGCCAATTTCAAGCCACTGTTTCTGCCCATGCGAAAGCAACCCAGCCAATCGGCCTGCCTGATTAACCAAGTCTATAATTTCCATCGTTTCGGTAATTTTTTTTATCTGTGATCTTTTTCTTTTAGCGAAGAGACTAACCCAAACCCGCTTATCGTACTGCATGGCCAACTCTAAATTTTCGAATACTGTGTGATTCTCGAAAACCGTTGGTTTTTGGAATTTACGGCCGATCCCAGCAGATGCGATTTGAGGTTCATTCATTCTACTCAGATCAATTGTTTGCCCAAAAAACACCGTCCCAGAATCGGGTTTTGTTTTACCTGTAATCACATCCATCATCTGTCTCTTATACACATCTCCGAGCCCACG
>CAJXPC010000135.1 GCA_913057845.1 uncultured Pseudomonadota bacterium | reverse complement strand
AGATGTAGAGAGGTCTCGTGGGCTCGGAGATGTGTATAAGAGACAGGTATATGGATGCGCTACCAGACTTCGTTAAGTTAGCGGAGGCTTATGGTCATGTCGGTATGCGTATCGATAAGCCATCAGATGTAGAGGGAGCGCTCAAGGAGGCGTTAGCGCTTAAAGACCGTTTGGTCTTTATGGATTTCATTACGGATCAGACTGAAAATGTTTTTCCGATGATCCCGGGTGGAAAAGGGCTATCGGAAATGATTCTTGAATGATGCGCCCAATTAAATTTTTCGTCTAATAAGGCAATTACTATGAGGCATATTCTTTCATTGCTTTTAGAGAATGAGGCGGGAGCTCTTTCCCGTGTTGCAGGGCTCTTTTCGGCACGGGGATATAATATTGAATCTTTAACGGTGGCTCCTACAGAGGACCCATCGTTATCGCGGATGACGATCGTTACCATAGGATCGAATGAAGTGCTTGAGCAAATCACGAAACAGTTAAACAAACTTGTGGATGTGGTTAGGGTCATTGACCTCACGGAAGGCAGTCATATAGAGCGAGAGTTAATGCTCGTAAAAGTGCGTGCTGTGGCGAAGGATCGAGAGGAAATTAAACGCATTTCCGACATATTTAGAGGGCGAATTTTAGATGTTACGGATAAAACGTATACGATTGAACTGACCGGAACTGGAGCTAAGTTGGATGCTTTCTTCGATGCACTAGATAGGGAAGCAATCCTTGAAACGGTTAGAACTGGAGCATCAGGAATAGGGCGTGGTGATCGAATCTTAAAGGTTTGAAATAAACTGACTTAATAATAACTGAATACATTTGTTGCGAGGTAGCTATGAAAGTTTTTTACGACAAAGATGCAAATTTACGGCTCATTAAGGGTAAAAAGGTAACGATCCTTGGATATGGATCTCAGGGGCATGCGCACGCGCTAAACCTTAAGGATTCAGGCGTTACTGTCACTGTGGGTGTGCGAAAAGGTGGCGGATCTTGGACAAAAGCAAAAAAGGCAGGTTTTACTGTCAAGGAGATGGGTGCGGCGGTCAAAGGGGCAGATGTGGTGATGTTGCTTTTGCCTGATGAGAATATCGCTGAAGTTTTTGAAAATGACGTGCAGCCCAATATCAAAAAGGGAGCCGCGGTAGGCTTTGCGCACGGATTTAATGTGCATTTTGGGCAGGTCAACCCAGATAAGAATGTGGATGTCATTATGGTTGCACCAAAAGCGCCGGGACACACAGTGCGCTCTACTTACGCACAGGGCGGTGGTGTGCCTTGCTTAATTGCCATTCACCAAGATGCATCTGGAAAAGCAAAAGACGTATCTTTGTCTTATGCCGCAGCTATTGGTGGGGGTAAGGCTGGAATCATTGAGACTAATTTTAGGGAAGAAACAGAGACAGATCTCTTTGGTGAGCAAGTTGTTCTATGCGGTGGAGCTACCGCATTAATTCAAGCTGGTTTTGAGGTCTTAGTTGAAGCTGGTTATGCGCCAGAGATGGCGTATTTTGAATGTTTGCATGAGTTGAAGTTGATTGTTGATTTGATTTATGAGGGTGGCATCGCCAACATGCGATACTCGATCTCAAACAATGCGGAGTACGGCGATATCACGCGTGGTCCAAGAATTATTAATGAAGAGAGTAAAAACGAGATGCGCAGAATTCTCAAAGAGATTCAAACCGGCGTATATGCACAAGAGTTTTTACTCGAGAATCAAACGCGAAATACAAAACTTACTTCGATCAGACGTATCTCTGGAGAGCACCAAATTGAAGAGGTGGGTAGCAAGCTTCGCGCGATGATGCCATGGATCAAAGCAAATAGATTGGTTGATAAGTCTAAGAATTAGGGTGATATGGGTTACTGTATTACAGTGGTTCGGTTCAAGCGAGTTGGCAGAACCGGTTGTTCAACGGTTTTTTGAGGCTTAAGTGAATCACAAATATCAACATCCTATAATCGCGAGAGAGGGATGGCCTTTCTTGCTTCTTGCTGGAGTGCTGGCCGGATTTAGCACTGTTTACAGTGTCTATCTGGCTATTCCTCTATGGCTTATTTTCATCTTCATCCTGCAGTTTTTTCGAGACCCCGCTCGTGTTGCTCCCGAGGGAGACCGGCTAGCATGTGCGCCTGCAGATGGACGTGTTGTTTTTGTAGATGAGGCCTTTGATCCTTACGCTAATCGAGAATGTTTAAAGATCAGCATTTTTATGAACGTATTTAATGTTCATTCAAATCGTATGCCGATAGCAGGGGTGGTTAATGCGAAGCATTACTTCCCGGGGAAATTTTTTAATGCCGATCTCGATAAGGCATCTGAGAGTAACGAGCGTAACGCGCTTTTGTTAGTTTCAAAACAAGGGCATCAAGTAACCTGTGTTCAGATCGCGGGTTTGATCGCCAGGCGTATTCTCTGTTACGTCAATGAGGGAGCAGAAGTGATCAAGGGTGAGCGCTTTGGCTTTATTCGGTTTGGTTCACGAGTTGATCTTTATTTGCCCAAATCGACTAAAGTTATGGTGAGCCTAGGGGACAAGGTCGTGGGTGGAGAGACGGTTGTGGCTGAACTACCAGTAAGGGAGTGAATCCAGTTGGAGAGTGAAGATAAAACAGTTTTGAGTGCCGAGGACACTTCCCCTAGCCGAAGACAAAGATTTTTTTGGCTACCTAATGCCATTACAATTTGCGGTTTATTCTCCGGTTTTTATGCCATTGTGCAAGGCATGAATCATGAGTTTGGATTGGCAGCAATTGGTATTTTTGCGGCGATGATTTTTGATGGGCTAGATGGCCGGGTCGCACGCCTTACTCAAACTCAATCTGCTTTTGGGGCTCAGTTTGACTCTTTGGCAGATATGGTTGCTTTTGGTGCGGCTCCTGCTCTGGTTCTATACGAGGCGGAACTTCGCTCAATTGGCGGTAAGCTCGCCTGGGTAGCAGCGTTCATATATGTCGGATGTGCAGCGCTCAGGTTAGCGCGTTTCAACACCAATATGGATACCGTTGAAAAATCGTATTTTCAAGGTTTGCCTAGTCCGGCCGCAGCGGGAGTGGTCGCGGGTTTTATATGGGCGACTACTGCGAACGATTTTCAAGGGCTACCGTGGGTAGCCTGGGTTCTGGCCGTAACACTCGGCTTCACTATGGTTAGTAACATAAAATACTACAGCGGAAAGGAAATCAACCTCCGTAAGGCAGTGCCTTTCTCGGTGGTGGTGCTGATTTCATTCTTTGTTATTCTTGTTATTAATTCAGCGGATAACCTACCTGAGTTGCTGTTTTTAACCTTCCTATCTTATTTTCTATCAGGGTTTGTGGCTTGGGTGGTTGTTTATTTTAAGAATCGACGCGCTCAAATGGATTTAAAAGAGTAATGAGGGGCGGCATCAAAACCACACCACCTAGTGAACGACTTGCTACGTGTATGGAATAATTCTATATTGATGTGTCCTTTTGATTATTTGTTAGATTGAAGTAAGAGAGTAAGGGCGGTTGCTAACCGGGGTGTTTCTATGACTGATCATTTGATAATTTTTGATACAACCATGCGGGATGGAGAACAAAGTCCTGGTGCATCGATGACTCGAGAGGAAAAGCTGCGCATTGCCAAGCAACTCGAGCGGATGAGGGTTGACGTGATCGAAGCAGGTTTCCCAGCCGCCAGTAATGGTGATTTTGAATCAGTAAAGGCGGTAGCCGAAGCGATACAAGATAGCACGGTTTGTGGCTTAGCAAGAACCTCAGAAAAAGATATCAGGCGCGCTGCTGAGGCTGTAAAGCCCGCTAATAGTGCCCGAATTCACACGTTTATCGCGACCTCACCAATCCATATGGAGAGGAAGTTACGAATGAGTGGTGATCAAGTATTGGAGCAGGCTGTAAAAGCAGTCACGTTAGCCCGATCACTGTGTGAAGACGTGGAGTTTTCTCCAGAAGATGCAGGAAGGTCGGAGCCGGATTATCTTTGTAGAATTCTCGAGGCTGTTATTAAGGCGGGTGCTCGGACCATCAATATTCCTGACACCGTTGGCTATACGATGCCGGATCAGTTCGCAGAATTAGTCCGTAACTTAATGACCCGCATACCTAATGCAGACAAGGCTGTCTGGTCCGTACATTGTCATAATGATCTTGGAGTTGCTGTTGCTAATTCGTTAGCATCGATTGCTTCTGGAGTGCGTCAAATTGAGTGCACGATTAATGGGCTTGGCGAGAGAGCGGGCAATGCGTCTTTAGAAGAAATCGTTATGGCCGTCCGGACAAGGCAAGATTTTTTCCAATGTGACACCAGGATTGATGCGACTCAAATTGTTCCAGCTTCTAAATTGGTGTCTGCAATAACTGGCTTCCCGGTGCAACCGAATAAGGCAATTGTGGGTGCTAATGCATTTGCGCACGAGGCTGGAATTCATCAGGATGGTGTGCTGAAGCATCGAGAAACCTATGAAATCATGAAGGCGGAAGATGTGGGCTGGTCTAAGAATAAATTAGTACTCGGCAAACACTCTGGGCGTAATGCATTCAAGCAAAGATTAATCGAGCTTGGTCTCGAGGTGAGTGGCGAAGAAGGTATGAATGCCACATTTGCACGTTTTAAAGAATTGGCCGATAAGAAGCATGAGATTTTTGATGAAGATCTGATCATGCTTGTCTCATCAGACGAGGCGATAAGTGTGAATGACGAGCGCTTTAAACTACTCTCGTTAAAAGCCTGTTTTGAGACTGGTGAGGCACCAAAGGCAACCGTATTTTTGTCAGAGGGCGGTGAGGAAAAGAGTGCCGATGCTTCTGGTGGTGGTCAAGTGGACGCTACATTCAAGGCGATCGAGTCGATCGTTACCAGTGGGGCGGATCTTCAGCTTTATTCTGTTAACGCCGTTACGAGTGGGACAGATTCTCAAGGCGAGGTCAGTGTAAGGCTTGCCAAAAACGGTAAGATCGTGAACGGACATGGAGCTGACACGGATATCGTAGTTGCTTCAGCCAAAGCTTATTTGAATGCCGTCAACAAGCTGCAGTCTGGCCTCGAGAAAGTTAATCCACAAGTTTAGCGATGTCGATATAGCCCGCGTCGATTGACGACGAGTTGCTTAACGGCCATCGATTAACTTAAAACAGCAAGTTTATTCACAAAATGCTCGGAGCCTGGATGCGCAGTTATTGTCATGTCGCGCAATATTTCTGTTTGGGTATTTTTTACCTAATTCTTGCTGGATGTGGGCACATGAAGAGCTACGTTGCCGATGCGCCCGAAAAAGAGCAAATAACACAAGACTTTGATTCTAGGGGTGCAAGCCTCAATAGTTTGGTGGGTTTTGTGAGTGAGTCGGGCTATGGCGGATCTTGGCCTCCCGAGAAATGGGGACTTGAGGAGCTCATGTATGCCGGACTTTACTACAGTCCGAGGCTTGAAGTTGCTCGAAAAAATAGAGAGTTATCTGAGATTTCAGCACAGTTGTCTGCTCTAGGAATGCGGCAAAAAGTCCAAGTGGCTACCGAATACCATAGCCGAGAAGTAAATGGCCAAGAGCCTTGGGGGGTGGGG
>CAJXPC010000134.1 GCA_913057845.1 uncultured Pseudomonadota bacterium | reverse complement strand
CGAGATGTAGAGAGGTCTCGTGGGCTCGGAGATGTGTATAAGAGACAGACCTGATACTATACCGAATTAATATCTAATTTACCTCTGAGAATCTCCATAATTATTCAATGACAAGCTTCACTCAAAGCGAACGAAGAGCCAGTATCGGATTGGCAGGTGTATTTAGTTTACGTATGTTTGGGTTATTCGTGATCCTTCCCGTGGTTGCGTTATATGCAGATACCTTGCCGGGTGGTGAGAGCGCGACGCTCATTGGTTTGGCGATAGGTATTTACGGTTTAACTCAAGCTATTTTTCAGATTCCATTGGGCCGCTTATCTGATTTTTGGGGTCGAAAAAGGACGATATACCTCGGGCTGTGTATATTTATTATGGGAAGTCTCGTTGCCGCATGCGCGGACTCACTTCTCATGTTGTGTATTGGGCGTGGTATCCAGGGAGCGGGGGCTGTATCATCCGCAGTGATCGCGTTGAATGCCGACCTCACACGGGACGAAGTTCGTACTAAGTCAATGGCGATCATCGGGATTACGATTGGCTTTACCTTTCTCTTGTCTATCGTGTTGGGTCCGGTGCTGGATGGATTTGTCGGATTGTCAGGTATATTTTTAATTACGGCGCTTTTGACTTGTGTATCCATAGCGGTTGTTTACTTCTACGTGCCTGATCCGGAACCGATAGGTAAGCGAGGGGAAGATTCCCCCGTCAAATTACAAGTCATTTTATCTAATAGAGATTTGCTCAGGCTTGATTTAGGTATTTTTTCGTTACATGGAATCTTGATGGCAATGTTTGTGTCCTTACCGTTTATTCTCGCTGGCTTGGAGGGTGGTTTAATTACTTGGCAGTTCTATCTTGCTGTGATGGTGTCCAGCATCTTTATTATGTTGCCATTGATGATGCTTTCGGAGAAATTTGGACATCGCAAAGCCGTATTTTTATTCAGCATCATGATGATCATCTTGGCAGAGCTACTGCTTGGTGTATTTGATTTTGGTCAGGTTGGTCTTGGTCTGGCATTGGTCATATTTTTTGGTGCATTTAATTTGCTGGAGGCGTCACTTCCTTCTTGGGTTTCACGTGTGGCGGATCCCAAGTCTAAGGGTACGGCGTTAGGTGTCTACAGTACCAGTCAGTATCTGGGAACATTTATTGGGGGAGTGGCTGGAGGCTGGACATACCAGCATTTCTCAGGTCAGGGAGTCTTCATATTTAGTGCTGTTTGGGCACTGGTGTGGTTGCTTGCGTCCGTCAAAATGTCTGATCCAGTCAACCAAGTTAGCCAATAGATTATTTTGGCTATAGCACATATGGGTTAAAGGCGTTACAGTAAGGCCACAAGCGTTGATGAGGTTGTTGACCGGTCCTAAAAGGGCTACGCCCATCGTTAAATCACAGTTTTAGAAACAGGAGAAAGTTGATGGCTTCCGTAAATAAGGTCATTCTTGTTGGAAATCTTGGGAGAGATCCTGAAGTCCGTCGTATGCCAAGCGGAGACGCAATGGTTAGTTTAAGTATTGCGACAACAGACACCTGGAAGGATAAGAGTGGTGAGCGTCAAGAGAAGACGGAATGGCACAGAATCGTCATCTTTGGTCGCTTGGCAGAAGTGGCTGGGGAGTATCTTAAGAAAGGGTCGCAAGCATATTTTGAGGGGCGCTTGCAAACCAGAAAGTGGACAGATAAGGAAGGTCAGGAGAAATATACCACCGAGGTTGTAGCGGACCGGATGCAAATGTTGGGGTCTCGACCAGGCTCTGGTGGGGGAGATTTCGGTGGTAACCAATCACCTAGTAAGGGATCTGCAGAATCTGGTTCCAGCCAATTTTCCGGTGGCTTAGATGACCTCGAGGATGATATTCCGTTTTAGACGGTCATCTTAATTGGGTAAGGCGGTCGGTTTAGTATTGCGGCAAGCCCAAGCAAAAGGGCACTCTTCTTGCGCACGCAACATCATGCGGATTAAAAATTTGATTGTGTGCTTGTGAGTAAACTAACCACAAAGTAGCATTGATTTAAATTTTATTGTTGGGGCGTGCAACTGCCCAATCGGCTGATATCACTTACTTTTTCTGATTAAAAATCGGTAGCTGGCCTTTGCTTCGGTCGAGTCGAGTAAGTCGTGGCCCGTTTGCCGGCAAAACGCATGAAAGTCCGGAACTGATCCTGGGTCAGTTGTAAATACTTCCAACACTTGCCCTATCACGATTTCCTGTAGTGCTTTTTTTGTTTTCAGTATGGGAAGTGGACAGTTAAGTCCTTTTACATCGAGCGATAAGTCAATTGGGATATCTAATTCCTCGGACATTTCTAGCTTTGCCTTGATTCCAGTAGTGGTGTAATTTCAAACTGATTATACATTGGAGATCCTTTTGATTGGGATAAGAGTCTATTATGATACGATTCTGTGAGATTAGATGATATGAAGGTTGCGCTTGGACGTTCCTATTTTTGGATTAAATACTGATGCTGAATAACTCATGTGGCAGTTCGGCTAAACGGGGGCTTTGACTGGTTATGAAACTTAGAGATGTCGCGTTAGAAGACAAATATATTGTTGAGGAGGGTCGTATCTTTCTCAATGGGACGCAAGCATTGGTGCGCTTGCCTTTGATGCAGCATGCTAGGGATAAAAAGAGCGGATTGAATACTGCTGGCTATATCTCAGGTTATCGGGGCAGCCCGTTAGGTCAGTTTGACCAACAATTGTGGGCTGCAAAGAAGCACCTAAAAAATCACAATATTGTGTTCCAGGCAGGGGTTAACGAAGACCTTGCGGCAACAGCGCTGTGGGGCACACAGCAGGCTGGGATGCATGGCAAGGCCAAATATGATGGTGTGTTTGGTATATGGTATGGCAAGGGGCCAGGAGTAGATCGGTCAGGTGATATTTTTCGACATGCGAACTTGGCTGGAACCCATCCTAATGGTGGTGTCCTCGCTTTGATGGGCGACGATCACACATGTGAATCATCGACTACTGCGCATCAAAGTGAATTTGCGCTGGTCGACGCAATGATGCCCATACTGAATCCAGCTGGGGTACAGGAGTTATTGGATTACGGGTTGTATGGATGGGCGCTTTCCCGATATTCCGGTACGTGGGTAGGTCTTAAATGCATGAAGGATACGATCGATGCAAGCGCAACCGTTGACGTCGGTGACGATAGAGTGCAAGTGGTTCAGCCCTCTGAATTTGAAATGCCTGAGGGAGGTCTTAGTCTTCGCTTTCCAGATCCGCCTCTAGATCAGGAAGAGCGCCTTCATAAATATAAGCTTGAAGCGGTCAAAGCGTTTGTGCGAGCTAATGGAATCGATAGAGTTGAGCTTCAAGGTGGGAATGATGTCTTGGGTATCATTACTTGTGGTAAATCGTATCTCGATGTCAGGCAAGCGCTTCACTATTTAGGTATTGATGACCAGCGTGCGAAAAAACTCGGTTTGAGTGTTTATAAAGTGGGTATGACCTGGCCACTCGAGCCAATAGGGATTTCTCAGTTTGCTAAAGGCCTTAAAAAGATTTTGGTTGTTGAAGAAAAGCGAGCTCTTTTAGAGCCTCAAGTGAAAGATATCTTATATTCGCTCGAGCAACGTCCTATTGTTGTTGGTAAAAAGAATGAACAAGGAACTGAGTTGCTTCGCTCCAATGCAGCACTCGAACCTAATGAAATTGCGATTGCGATTGCAGAGCGTATATTAGAGTTCACGAGTGATCATGATCTTGAAGATCGACTCAATCGAAGAAAGTCGATGGCTCTTGAGTCTATCGAGGTTCCAGCCATGGAGCGTACGCCTTATTTCTGTTCTGGTTGTCCCCACAGCACGGGAACTAAGGTGCCAGAGGGTTCTGTTGCCTTATCTGGGATAGGTTGTCATTTTATGGCGCAATGGATGGACCGCAATACGACCGGATATACCCAAATGGGCGGAGAGGGGGCTAGTTGGATTGGCGAGTCTCACTTCGTTGATACGCCGCATGTTTTTCAAAATATTGGTGATGGGACCTATTTTCATTCTGGGTTTTTAGCGTTGAGGGCGGCTGTCGCTTCAGGGGCTAATATGACCTACAAAATCTTGTTTAATGATGCTGTTGCAATGACGGGTGGTCAGCCAGTTGATGGTCAATTAACCGTGCCACAAGTAACTCGGCAAGTCGCGGCTGAAGGTGCGACCAAAGTTGTAGTTGTTACGGATGAACCGGATAAATATGGTTCTAATACTGGGTTCGCTGAGGGTGTGACAGTTCATCATCGCGATGATTATGATCGAGTCCAAAAAGAAATTCGTGAAGTTTTAGGAGTCTCTGTAATCGTTTATGACCAGACCTGTGCTTCGGAAAAGAGGCGAAGGCGAAAAAGAGGAACGTTCCCTGATCCAGCGAAAAGGGCAGTGATTAATGATTTAGTCTGTGAAGGTTGTGGTGATTGTGGTGTTCAGTCGAACTGTGTCTCTGTTACTCCGCTTGAAACTGAGTTTGGTCGAAAGCGATCAATAGACCAGTCCTCGTGTAATAAGGACTTTTCTTGCGTCAAGGGGTTTTGTCCAAGCTTTGTCACAGTGCATGGGGGATCCCTTAAGAAGGGTCAAGGTGCGGTATCTAACACTGAAAAGGCTGATCTCTTTCCAGTTTTGGTGGATCCGGTTTTACCGTCTTTGGAGCAGCCGTATGGGATCCTGGTCAATGGTATTGGTGGTACGGGTGTTGTAACCATAGGCGCGATTATTGGTATGGCGGCTCATCTTGAGAGTAAGTCCTTTGCGGGGATGGATATGGCAGGTCTTGCTCAAAAAGGGGGAGCTGTTTGGAGCCACTTGCAGATCGCGAATCGTCAGGAAGATTTGAAATCAGCGCGTCTTGGTTTTGCTGGTGCTTCGTTGATTTTGGGTTGTGATTTTGTGACGACCGCAAGTGAAAAGACAATGGGGTTGGGTCAAAATGGGAAGACATTTGCCATTGTTAATGTGCATGAGCAGATGACAGGTGTTTTTACCCGTGACAAAAATTATCAATTTCCGAGAAATGGTCTGAAAGAGACGATCCGCAACCGATTGGGTGGAGATAATGTTGAGTTTGTAGAAGCAACCCGTATCGCTACCTCATTGATGGGTAATTCGATCGCGTCGAATATGTTCATGCTGGGATTTGCCTACCAAAAAGGCTTGTTGCCTTTGCGGCACGAAGCCATCAATCGAGCAATAGAGATGAATGGTGCATCGGTCGAGATGAACAAGACGGCGTTTCTCTGGGGTAGAAGAGCCTGTGTCGATCTACCGACAGTAGAGCGATTATTGAAACCGAAAGTTTTAGAGGATGAGGTGGTTGAGGAACAGTCGCATACGCTCGATGAGATCATTCAAAAGAGATTCAACTTCCTAACTGATTATCAAAACGTAGATTATGCGAAACAGTATCGAAGCCTAGTTGATAGGGTGCGACTTAGAGAAGAGTCTGGAGCGATGCTTGATGGGTTGACAGAGATCGTTGCGCGTTACTACTTTAAGCTGATGGCCTACAAAGACGAATATGAGGTCGGTAGGCTTTACGCTGACGGTGTATTTCAGAAAAAGGTAGGACAGCTCTTTGAGGGAAATTACAAGACTGTCTCTTATACACATCTGACGCTGCCGACGAATAGAGAGG
>CAJXPC010000133.1 GCA_913057845.1 uncultured Pseudomonadota bacterium | reverse complement strand
TACACCTCTCTATTCGTCGGCAGCGTCAGATGTGTATAAGAGACAGCTCCATATCTTCGGCACATCGCGCGGTACTCCACCACCCATCCCTCTGCATTTGATCACCCTCACCAGCAGTAACCGAACAACTAATGTAGTGACGCGTACTGGGAAACCCTTGCATAAACCCGTTTGAGTTCGCGTAGACGAATTGGCCTTCTTGAACCGCCACACTCGCACCCTCGGAATTCCGAATCTCAGGACTCACGTCAAAAGCGGCTTGTTCGCATTCGCGAGCAAGGTCAATCGAATCCTCCATGGATATATGCCACGGATGGTAAAGATCAAGGTCAGACACCTCTTGGGCCAACCGATCTTGATCAGCCAGTCCGGAAAACGAATCCTCTGCAGTCAGTTGGGCTATCGATACAGCAGCCTCTACCGTATGTGCGATCGCTCCCTCTCCTAAATCAGAGGTGCTGGCATACCCTTTTCGTTGTCCAACGTAGACAGTAATCCCCAAACCCTTATCCCGGTTATATTCCAAATTCTCGATATCACCTTTGCGAACTGACACCTCACTGCCTAGGCCTTCGTTAAGGTCTACTTCCACTGAGCTTGCGCCTAATCCCTTAGCCATTTTTAGGGTTTTTTCCGCAATTTCTTTGAATTGGTCTATGCTGTACGCGAACTCTTTTTGGGGCATTTTTTATATCACTCACCTAAATAAAGCACCAACGAAGAATGCTTGAAAATTTTCGGTCTTAAAGACCACTAACGTATTGCATGATATCACCACAGCCAACTTTCTATCAGACTTATGGATTCATCACGACCTAGTAAAACTAAACTAAAAAAAGAAATGGAAGATCTACAAAAGATTGGAGAATCCCTTGTGGAGCTGCCAAAAGATCTTTTAAAAAAATTTGACCTTCCAGATTCCCTAATGCATGAAATTCTTGAGGCAAAAAACATAACGCAAAACGGCGCAAAACGCAGGCAATTTCAATTTATCGGAAAAATAATGCGACACATCGATATCGATCCGATACGCATTCAGCTCGAACAAATAAAACAACCTTCTGCCATCAAAGTGAAACTCCTACACAAAACAGAATCTTGGCGCAACAAGCTCATTGATAATGAGGAGAGCTTCAAGGATTTCATTAAAATATATCCTCACGCTGACTCATCCAAACTGCAGACATTAATTTTAGATTGTCGTGGTACGTTGACTTCTAAATCAAAGGTTTCCTTCCGAAAATTATTTAAAACCATATCAACACTTCTGGAAGAAAAGATCGATTAAGTGTTCCAATTTGTTATAGTTTCTATTCAAACTTAGCGGGACACACATCAAGAACAAGGTATAGATTTTTTTATGAGTGAAGAAAAAGTACGTATTGGACTCGTCTCAATAAGCGACCGCGCCTCAAGCGGCATCTACAAAGATGAGGGGCTACCCTCTCTGAGAGCATGGCTAGATACTGCCATCTTGAACCCAATTGAATATATCGAGAAATTAATTCCCGATGAAAAAAATCTTATAACAGATACCCTAATAGACCTCGTCGATCAGGCCCAATGCGACCTCATCCTGACTACTGGAGGTACCGGCCCCTCTCCCCGGGATGTCACACCCGAAGCAACGCTAGCCATCGCCGACAAAACAATGCCGGGTTTTGGTGAACAAATGCGTCAAATCAGCCTAAATTTTGTGCCGACTGCGATTCTCTCTCGACAAGTCGCTGTAGTCAGAAAAAAGTCCCTCATCATCAACTTACCAGGTCAGCCTAAAGCCATCGAAGAAACACTAGCAGGACTAAAAAATGACGAGGGCAAATCAGTTGCTCACGGGATATTTGCTGCGGTGCCCTACTGTATAGACTTAATTGGCGGACCTTATATCGATTGCCGAGAAGAATTTAGTAACGCCTTTCGACCAAAATCGGCCAGAAGGCATAAAAATTAACTATGGAACTAGCGAAGTGATAAATATTCCATCGCAACTGAATAGTAGTTAATACGAATGCTTAGCAGCCGATATTCCTCGCTCAGTGTCAACAGTCATTAAAATGGTCAAGCCTATTACGAACAAGACGACTAAAGATAAAATCGCATTTCGATGATCTCCACCTGTGAGCCAGGTGAGCGCTCCATATGTGAGTGGGCCTAGGATCGATGCACACTTAACCGACAAGCCCCAAAGCCCGAAGAATTCAGCCTGTCTATTGATCGGCGTCAAGACCGACACAAACGCCCGAGTATTCGATTGGCAAGCGCCGAGCAACAGCCCAACTAGATTCGCTGTTACCCAGAAACTGGGACGATCATCAGATAACCAAGCCAATAATGTCACAACAATCCATCCAGTCAAAATGAGAATCAACGACTGACGATGACCCATAAAATCGTGCAGCCGACCAAATATATATGCTCCCAAAGCTGCCGTAACATTAACGACCATGATCAACATAATGGTTTCAGTAAACGTAAACCCGATCACTTGCTGCGCATATATGGCAGCAAGCGCTATAACCGCTTGAACCCCGCCTTGAAAAAAAACCGTACTCAACAAAAACCGATACAAATCAACAAACCTGTCCCCCTGACGCAGAGTATCTAGAAATCGATTGGTCACAAACGATATACTCAAGTTGTCTATTTTTTTTATCTCGTCTCTATCCAAGTATATGAATGTAGGCATCGCCGCCAGAAGAAAGACAACTCCAGTGATAACCAAGGTCATTGGCACGTACTCCTCAGCCTCCCAACCCATCGACTCCAGCTGATAAATAGTCACAAGAGACAAAGCCAAGGTCAAGATCCCTCCGAAATATCCAATAGCCCAACCAATACCCGATACTCGACCAACTGATTCCTTTTTGGCAATTTGCGGGAGGTAGGACCCAATGATATTTTCGCCAATACTGAAGAAGTAATTTGAAATCACTAGAAATAACGCAGCAAACCATAAGTCACCTCGGCCTGCTGTTGACAACACAATAGTGCTCAGCGCACACCCCAGCGTAACGACAAACAACACCTTTTTTTTAGAACCCGTCACATCAACATATGCTCCCACTACCGGCCCTGTAATCAGTGCAAGCAAGTAGGAAAAAGAGAGTACTAACGTCCATAAAAATGTGGCCCAAATCTCATTCTCAGCAACGACAGATACAAAGTACGCGTTAAAAATGGCGGTTATGACTACGGTCGTATAACCCGAATTCGCGAAATCATACATCGACCAAGCCCAAAGATGCCTTTTCGTATATCCCTCGTTTAACATGTTTGATATCGCGCTCTGGCTCAAATTGTCCGCCTTAGTTCAATCGATTAGTCATAGTCAATACTCATTACATGGCTAGACAATATTCCGATCTCGAAAATTTTGAATTTGCTCCATTGAGTAACCTGCACCAGATAAAATCGTATCAGTGTGTTCACCCAGATCAGGGCCCAACCATTGCGTTTTACCCGGAGTATCAGAAAGCTTCGGAACAATCCCTGGAATAAGCAGGCTTTCATCTTTAGATAATTTGAACTCTTCAATCATATTCCTCGCGCGATAGTGGACATCAGAAACAATATCCGCAACATCGTATATTTTTCCCGATGGCACCTCTGCTTTTTCAAGCACATCAAGCACATACTGCAAGTCATGCAACGCACACCAGTCACCGATAATCGTATCTAATTCATCACTACGAGCCGCCCGTCCATCGTTACCCGATAACTCAGGGTCATCCGCCAAATCGACGCGATCAATAGCAAGCATCATCCTTTTAAAAATGGAATCTCCGTTAGCCCCTATGACTACATACTTACCATCTTTTGTTAAATAAGAATTGGATGGCGCAATCCCCGGCAACGTTGAACCGGTCCGCTCCCGAACAAAATCATAATAATCGAACTCCGGAACCATACTTTCCATCAAACTGAAAACGGCTTCGTATAGGGCTACATCAACGATCTGCCCCTTACCCGTAGCGTCACGTTGCCTAAGTGCCATCAAGGCGCCAATAACACCATATAGTGATGCCACCGCATCACCCAGACTAATACCCACCCTTACGGGTGGCCGGTCAGGGTAACCAGTAACGTGTCTCAACCCACCCATCGCCTCGCCAATAGACCCAAACCCAGGTCTGTCACGATAAGGGCCTGTTTGACCATACCCCGACAAACGCACCATAACTAAACCCGGATTTTCTTTAGCAAGCGAGTCATAATCTAAACCCCACTTTTCCATGGCACCCGGTCGAAAATTTTCCACTACAACATCAACATCTTTAGCCAAATGGCGGACAATCGCCTGCCCCTCTTTTTCTTTTAAATTGATTGTGACTGACTGTTTATTCCTAGCTTGCAATAACCACCAAAGTGACTTGTCTTTGTATAACTTCCGCCACTTTCTAAGGGGGTCACCCCCTTTAGGAGATTCAACTTTAATCACTTGAGCGCCAAACTCAGCCATTCCCCTCGTGCAAAATGGACCAGCAATTAACTGGCCTAACTCGAGAACCTTTACATTTTCAAGAGGTCCCATACCCGTTCCTTAAATAACTATTGTTACAAAAATAGATAAACTAACTGTATCCATCATATTCGATAGAAAGCGATTACGCCCCATGTTGAAGAAAATTTTAGTCCTACTCATCGTTCTATGTAGCACCCAAGCCGTCATGAGTGCCGAATGCCCAAAGGTACTGAATGCACGATTAAATAACCTGAACGGCGATTCTATTGATTTTTGCGACTACCAAGGCAAGGTGATTCTAGCTGTCAACACAGCAAGTTACTGCGGTAATACGCCTCAATACGAGGCATTAGAAACGCTTTTTCAGAAGTACAGTGAGAAGGACTTCGTCGTAATTGGCTTTCCAGCAAACAACTTTGGAAATCAGGAACCAGGGTCCAATGAAGATATTAAAGATTTTTGTCAGCTCAACTATGGCGTCAGTTTTACAATGATCGAAAAGACTGATGTCGTTGGGCCCAAAAGCAACCCGATTTTTGCCGAACTGCAGGCAATGACTGGCGATTCTCCGAGCTGGAACTTTCATAAATATTTAATATCGCGCGACGGAACCCGCGCCTTCAGTTTTTCATCCTCAATGAATCCGATGAATGCAAAACTAGTCAAACAACTCGAACAACTGCTTCAATAACAATCGAACGCAGCAGGATTGAGACGCACACTAGTGCGCGTCGGCATACTCCCGAATCACTTGGCCTGCAAGTGGCGCACCGTTAACGAGACCATCTCCGTCCGCAACTTTTTGCCCATTAATCCAAACCCCATGTACGCCGATGGATGGCGTGGTAAGACGGGAGGCGCCCGCAGGTAAATCATGAAGCCGCTGAGAAGGGCCTCGGCCCACAAGTTTTGGATCAAATAACAATAAATCTGCCCACGCACCAGGACCAATGTAACCTCTATTTTTAATTCCAAATAGCTTAGCCGGCTCTAAGGTTAATTTATGTACCGCTTTTTCCAAAGGCATGATCTTTTTATCCCTCGCCCAATGCCCTAAAACGTGCAATCCAAATCCGGCATCACATAAAAATGTTAAATGAGCTCCAGCATCAGAAAGTGAAATGATCGCGTTTTCATCTGTCTCTTATACACATCTGACGCTGCCGACGAATAGAGAGGTG
>CAJXPC010000132.1 GCA_913057845.1 uncultured Pseudomonadota bacterium | reverse complement strand
GGCTCGGAGATGTGTATAAGAGACAGGATGTGGCCTTCTCTTATGACACCAAAGTTATTGGTTTTGTTGGCTCGAATGATTCAATTGGTGGTCTACGTACAATCGATAAGGAAGGCGAGATAAGGTTAAAGACGGCTGATGCTTACGTGATTGCTACAGGTAGTTTAACGGATGCTTTATTGCGACCGATAGGCCTTCGCGTTCCTATATTTCCTGTGAAAGGTTATTCCCTGACGGTTCCAGTGGTTGACCCAAGTTTGGCTCCAGAAGTATGCATTACAGACGAAAATGGAAAAGTTGCAATGTCACGGCTCGGTGGTTTTTTAAGATTGGCAGGTACCGCTGAGTTGAATGGGTATGATGTGTCGATTAATGAAGCGCGGTGCGCGGGTATTTTAAATCGAGTCAAGAAATTGTTCCCGTATGGGATGGATTACGACAACGCGCGGAAGTGGGCTGGATTGAGGCCTATGACACCCTCGAGCGTGCCATTAATAGGTCGTACAGGATTTGGTAACTTATTCTTAAATGCAGGGCATGGGACACTTGGTTGGACGTTGTCTTGTGGCTCTGGATCTGCAATTGCAGACATGGTGAGCGGTATAAAACCAGAGATCAATTTTTCATTTCTTTAAATGTACTTTCAATAAATGATGTTTGATAAAAAAAGCCCACATATATGTGGGCTTTTTTTTAGGACGGTTTGTAGGGGGCTATTACCAGATTAAAGCGCCGCCTCCATTTTGTTGTGCAACCATCATATACAGCATAGGAATTGAGAGCATGGTATTAAATCTCGAACCCATCATCGCTATCTTCGCAGCAGCAGCCTTTTGGGCGGCTTCAACAGTTACAATCCCAAGAGCTTTCTTTTGGGCGGGCCAGATAATGAACCAAACATTAGCCGCCATAACGAGAGCCATCCACATGCCAATGCCGATGGCTAGATATCCATTGCCAAATGATAGGGCAGTTGTTAAGTAACCCTGCCCTTGAGCTAGTAATACACCGGTAACCACAGTCGCAAGAGCGCCATACCGGAACCAAAATAGTGCGGCTGGTGCAATGACTTTGCCGATTGCTGGTTTTTGTTCGTCGGGTATCTTTGGCATCGAAGGCATCTGTACAAAATTGAAATACCACAATATGCCTATCCACATCACGCCGGCGAGAACATGCAACCAACGCATGATAAAGATTCCCCAAGCATGTGACATACTGCTGGCGTCTCCCATGCTTGATGCGATGAGCAGCAGAGCTACCAGAATCACTACGCCAGCAAGAACAGTCTTGCCTAGCGATTGAAATATTGCAGTCATAAATATCTCCCTGTATTTAGAATCCACTTTTAGTTTCTCGCTCGCACGTTTAATTTCGTGTTCACTTGCCAGATTAGTGAGTTTGGACACTATCCAGCTGGCCGAAGTATAGCCTAGAAGTAAACACAATCAAAGAAGCGTGATCCGACTTTGATGCCTGCCCAAGATCACTTGCCTTTCGTCAGGGACGCTCTAGGATCCAGTTCGGTTCAGCTTGTCACTGGAATCTCTAATGCGTGACCTATCCTTGATGCTTTGAGTGCTTGATTCAGTTTTACCAAGTCTTGGTTGGGGATCTTCACAAGTGGGGGACGGACGTGTGCCTGTTCGATTCGGCCGAGTAAAACGAGCGCTTCTTTCATTCGATTGTGCATATCGAGAAAGGGTGGGGTATAAAACACCTGAGCCAGAGGGTAAATACGATCGTTGATAGCTTGGGCAAGCTCTAAGTTCTTACTTTTCACTGCTTGAAATAGCTGAACTTGCAGATCGACAATCACGCTGCCGGCTCCTGATAGCAATCCATTCGCACCCATGCTGAGTGAGGCCATTAGCCAGGAGCTATGGGTAGTAAGCACATTGATGGGGTTGGAAAGAGATTGAAACGTCTTGATGTGTTTTTCATGCAACATCGGATCGTTCGACCAGTCTTTGATGGCTTTAATGTTAGGTATGGCATCAAATAATTTGAGTAGTGTGTCGAAGGGGTAACCCAGTCCAGTTGACATTGGGTATTGGAAGCAAATTAGGGGCAGATCTGTTGCATTCGCTATTTCACTAAAGTGAGCGATCGCCATTTCTGGACGTAGTTGGCCACCCATAGACATGGTATTGGGTGGAAAGACCAGTAAACAGGAGGCACCTGATGCATCTGCCATTTTCGCGATTCGTGCAGCTTCCAGACTTCCGTCGGCATAGACCCCATTGATGACAGGACATTGGTCCCCAATCTCGTCCATCGTTGAGCCAAGTATTTGTTGTTGTTCCTCAAAAGAGCAGGCATGTACTTCGGAAGCGTGGCCGTTAACTGTTACCGCAGACACGCCTGGAACCAGTGCGCAATCTTTGGTGTGTTTGCGCGTAGCAGGATCATTGATACTGAGGTCTTCGTTGAGAATCAATAACGTCGCGGGGATGACCCCATTTGGTACAAATTTTTTAAACGCAGGCACGAGTTTTTCTCCGATGTGAATTGGTCAAAGACGTTCCTACAGTTGGACGCAGCAACGTGATTCATAACTCTAGCCGACACTATATATAAAGGATGCGGTTCTCGTAGAGCAAAAGATCAGTGTGTGTCGTAATATTGTGTCAGTGAAAATATATATATGCTCATATCACTGTTAAAGCGCGCAGCATAAAAATTGATATAGGAGGTGAAAGTGGAATTTGAAACGATGCTATTTAAAGTTGAGGACAACATTGCGAGAATTACGATCAATCGTGAAAGCTCATTTAATGCCGTCAATGGTCAGGCAGCTAAAGATCTTCACGATATTGTTAATTTTATGGCGAGCAGCAAAGACGTGCGTGCAGTGGTGATTACTGGCAGTGGTGATAAGGCTTTTTGTGCAGGTGGTGATGTTGCTGAATTCCACGCGAACAAGCATCGTCTAGAAGCGTTGGTGCGCGAAATGACAGGATATCTCCATATCGCTATTTCGCGTTTAGCCTGGTTAGATGCGCCCGTTATTGCCGCGGTGAATGGTGCTGCGGCTGGAGCTGGATTGAGTCTAGCTGCATGTTGTGACTTAGTCATAGCCTCTGACACAGCAAAGTTTACCAGTGCGTACACGCGAATTGGCCTCACACCAGATGGAAGTTCTACTTACTTTTTAACTCGAGTTATTGGACGTCGTCGTGCGCTCGAGTTATATCTAACAAATCGAACACTAACAGCCCAAGAGGCTCTTGATTGGGGGCTCGTTAATCGGATTGTGCCAGCCGCCGACTTGCAACAGGAAGTGGACAAATTGGCTCGAGATCTTGCTGCGGGCCCTACATTGGCGCATGGAGGCGTAAAAAGACTGGTGCTTATGTCGCCTAACGACACGCTTGAATCACAAATGGAGCGGGAAACTAGAGAAATTGCGCGGATGGTCGGTACCGAGGATGCTAAGAACGGGATTACTGCGTTCATTAATAAACAAAAGCCCGCATTCGAAGGGCGATAACAAAGGAGTGGGTCTTATGCCTAGCGATCAACCGTTTGCAGCAAAGAAGTCGATCCAAGTCAATGGTAAGCAGATGGCCTATATCGATGTGGGCGAAGGTGATTCGATTGTTTTTCAGCATGGAAATCCTACTTCATCATATCTATGGCGCAATATCATGCCTCACTGTGAGGGGTTAGGGCGACTGATCGCATGTGATCTGATTGGTATGGGTGATTCGGAAAAACTGCCAGAGTCCAATGCGAGTCGTTACTCGTATGCGGAGCAAAGGGAATACCTGTTTGGGGCTTGGGAGCAATTAGACTTGGGAGATCGAATCATTTTTGTCATCCATGATTGGGGTTCCGCTTTGGCCTTTGAGTGGGCATCAAAGAACGACCAGCGAGTGCAAGGTATCGTGTACATGGAATCGATTGTTGATGTGCTTACTTGGGATGATTGGCCAGAAAATGCGCGTAAGGTATTCCAAGCATTTCGCTCTCCCGCTGGAGAAGAAATGATTTTAGACAAAAATGTATTCATTGAGCGTGTGCTCCCAGGGTCTATCTCGCGCACATTGAGTGACAGTGAGATGGCTGAATATCGACGGCCTTTCCAAAACCCTGGAGAGGAGAGAAGGCCTACTTTGTCGTGGCCTAGAGAGATCCCCATTGAGGGTGAGCCTGCTGAGGTGGTGAATGTAGTTAGAGATTATTCCCGGTGGCTTGGGTCGTCCCAGGTTCCCAAACTCTTCATTAATGCGGATCCTGGTTCTATCTTGGTTGGGCGGCAAAGAGATCTGTGTCGTCATTGGCCGAATCAAACTGAGGTTACGGTATCTGGGTTGCATTTTTTACAGGAAGACAGCCCTGGAGAGATAGGTGCACATATTTCAAGCTTCGTCCAGCGAATTCGGTTTCAATAAATAATGGGCTAAATTTACAATTCTTCTGATATGTATGATCTTTTAGTTAAAAATGGAATAATCATAGACGGCACCGGACTTCCAGCCTATCGCGCTGACGTGGGTGTCAGCGGTGGGGTTATCGTTGAGATTGGAGAGTTAAACACTTCGGGTAAGCGAGTGATTGACGCAGAGGGCCTCATTGTGTCGCCTGGATTTATTGACCCACATACTCATTATGATGCTCAGATTTGTTGGGATACATTGGTTACGCCATCTTCTTGGCATGGAGTGACTTCGGTTGTTTTGGGAAATTGTGGTGTTGGCATTGCTCCGTGCCACTCGGATGCACGTGAGGTCGCCATGCGCGACCTTGAAAATGTTGAAGCAATTCCATTCGAGGTTTTAGAAAAAGGGATCACCTGGGATTGGGAGTCATTTCCAGAATTTATGGACTTCGCGCAGAGACAAAAAATTGGGGTAAATACTGCTTTTTTGGCCCCATTGAGTCCATTTAGGCATTTTGTGATGGGTCAAGAATCTATCGAAAGAGCTGCGGAGGAGGGTGAAATGTGTGAGATAGCTCGTCTACTTGGTGAGGCAATGGACCATGGGGCATTTGGGTTCTCCAGCACGATACTTAATCAACATATGGGTTTTGGTGGGAAACCGTTAGCTTGTCGCAATGCCAGTCGAGCGGAATTAAAAGCATATGCGAACACATTAAAGAAACGCAACAAAGGTGCGATTGAGATTGCGTTGACTCGACAGTTGGGAGTGCTGGAGGAGGATCAATGCGACATTCTTGATATGTTGCTTGACGAGAGTGGACGGCCTGTCACGTTTATCGCGATGTTTGATCGAGATGACATTTCAGAGGCGGTTCGAGAGAGCCTTCGACGCGCAAAACCAATGATTGAGAAAGGCGCTAGACCGCAGACATCACCCCTACCGCTAACGCGCGAGATGGATATGCGTAACCCTTTTTCATTTGCGTCGTTCCCCTCTTGGAAGCGTGTTTTCCAAAACAAATCTAAGGAGGCTCAGAAGCTCATTTATGCTGATCCGGAATTCAGAAAGCAGTTTAGGGAGGATTTAAAAAACCCAACTGGATTTGCTGACTGGGAACGAATTACTTTGCATCATGCGCGCAGTGAGGAGCTTACCCCATTTGTTGATTTGCCCGTTTCGGAAATCGCGCATGCGCAAGGGAAAGATCCGGTAGACGCTTTTCTCGACATTGCGGTCACCGATGACTTAGCCTGCGA
>CAJXPC010000131.1 GCA_913057845.1 uncultured Pseudomonadota bacterium | reverse complement strand
CGAGATGTAGAGAGGTCTCGTGGGCTCGGAGATGTGTATAAGAGACAGTAACGATTCAGCTAAAACGTCATTGGTTCATTTACCAAGAGAAATTGGACTTACCGCTGGTGGGGCTAACTGGAATGGGCGTGCAAGAGTTGTCCACTACCAAACCCTAAACTTTGCAGCACCACCGGTGCAGTTGGATCCGCAGGTTGATGTGGCGGTTACCCCTAGCTTTGGCTATGGTTTTGAATCCGAATCAAGGGCACAAATCAGCGATTTTGATGCCAGCAAACAAAAAGGAGCGCTGAGAACGATCGTTTATCCGGGGCTCAGATATGTTTATGAGAACGATTTTTTGACCGTGAGCCCCAAGGTCGGCTTGCATTACACCAACTATGATCTCGATACGGGTGTTACTGAGGATCGGGCATTACCCATCTACTCAATACGAGCCTCCCTTGCTTTTGAGAGAGGTGTGACCTTGGGAGGTGTGGATCTCACACAAACCCTCGTGCCACAAATTTTTTATGTTCATGTGCCCTTTGAGGAGCAAAGTAATTTACCCGTATTTGATACGGGGTTGTCTGGTTTTAGTTTGTCGCAAATTTTTTCGGAGAATATATTTTCCGGAGGCGACCGTATTAATGACGCCGACCAATTAACTGTGGGTTTGACTTCTCAATTTTTAGACGCCGAAAGCGGTGTCGAGAGATTTCAGGTTACCGCTGCGCAACGTTTCCATTTTGATGAGGAGCTTGTGGTGGTTAACGCTGCTGATGCCCCAAGAACCGGCAACAGGTCTGATATTCTTTTGGGTGCTCAAGGACGAATAAATCAGGCATGGCGTGCTGATACCTTAATGCAGTACAGCGGCGTGCTGGATGAGGTCATTAATCGTGATCACCGACTGCAATATAATCCAGAACAGGGCAAAGTGATGAACTTTGTGTATCGGTACACCCGTGACGCACACGAGCAGTATGATGTATCAGGTCAGTGGCCAATAAAAGGACGCTGGGGGGTTGCGGGTCGTTGGAATTATGCAAAGGATTCCGGAAAGCTCATTGAGGGTGTCGCGGGTTTGGAGTACAAAGTAGGTTGTTGGGCCTTTAGAGTGGTTGCAAATCGACTTTTAACAGGCCTAGACTCTGCTGGCCGCGACCTATATGCGACAAGCTTTTTTGTTCAATTAGAGCTAAAAGGTATCACGCGAATTGGCAGTGACGCGGTCGGAGCCCTGCAGGATAGAGTCGACGGTTACTCAAGTCAGTAACAGATTATGGTTCATTTTTAAATTGAGATAATGTCATGAATTTTTTGCTTAAGTTTTTCTTACTTTTTTCTATAAGCACTGCAGTTTACAGTGATGAACTTATTCCGCTAGATAGAGTGGTTGCGATTGTGGGAGACGGAGTTATCACGGAATTGGAGCTCAATAAAGAAACATCCTTGACTCGCCAAAACATAGTGAACTCGGGGTCAGCTGTGCCGGATTTAATATATCTCAGGCAGCAAGTGCTCGAACGTATGATTACGCGTAAAGTGCTTACGAACCTGGCGGACCGTACTGGGATTCGAGTGTCGGATGCTGAAGTTAGGCGAGCGCTTCAGAGGCTAGCGAAAGAACAAAACTTATCGGTTGACGATTACATGACGGCGATAGATGCAAAAGGTTTGAGTGTTAATGCCCTAAGAGAAAATATTGTTCTTGAGGCAAAAATCTTAAAATTGAGACGTAGAGACGTCGAAGCAAAGTTGATCGTTAACGATTCAGAGATTAAGTCTTATTTAGAGAAACGCGAAAGCGAGACTTCTGATCAGAATGAATCTTTGATCGCACATATTTTGATTACGATTCCTGAGAATGTAACGTCAGAGGACCTTAAACGTGCTCAGGATAAGGTCGCGGAGGCGATTTTAAAAATAGATGAGGGATTGGACTTTAGGCGGGTTGCCGCAGAGCTGTCTGAGGCTACAGATGCGCTTGAAGGTGGCGTCATGGGCTGGAGGGATGCATCGAATTTGCCAGAATTATTCATCGATGCATTGAGCGAGATGAGAATTGGCCAACGAAGTGACGTGCTGCGTAGCGCCAACGGCTTACATATTCTTTATCTTTTGGATAAAAGAGGTCGTGATGCACAAATAATTGTTCAGCAAACGCTGGCGCGCCACATTCTCTTTAGGGTAGATAGGATCGTATCTGATGAGGACGCGCTGATTAAGGCGACCGAGGTTCGAAATAGGATTGTGATGGGTGGTGAGGATTTTGAGACGCTTGCTAAGTCAGCATCTGATGACCCTAGTGGATCGAAGGGTGGAGTTCTTGGTTGGTTAATGCCAGGTGAGACCGTGCCAGAGTTTGAGCAAGCATTAGCAAGACTTGCTGTCGGCGAAGTTAGCGAGCTTGTGAGAACTCAATTTGGTTATCACGTGATCGAGGTGCTCGATCGCCGGGATTCAGACGTCTCCGAGGACCGCCAAATAGCAGTAGCGCGACAGGCGCTCACTCAAAGAAAACTTGAGTTCCGGTTTGAAGAGTGGGTGCGTGAGGTTCGAGATACAACTTTCATTAAATACGTTAACTGATCTGTTGGATGGCAGCGAGAATCGCGAAAAGGCGATTTAGTCAGAACTTTTTACGCGATGGTCGCGTTGTCGCAGACATTGTGGAGGCGGGCAATTTTTCTGTTACAGATGCCGTTATTGAAATTGGCCCAGGATATGGCGCACTCACAAACGACGTATTGAAAAAAATTCCCACATTGACTGCGATAGAGGTCGATCGGGATGCGGTTCAATATTTGAAATCAAAGTTCTCTGAGGATCGTTTGACAGTTATTGAGGCTGACTGTCTCGATATTGATTTATCGGTTTTGGGCTCCTCGTTAAGGCTTTTAGGAAATTTGCCTTATCATATTTCGACGCCTATTCTATTTCACGTGGATGCTGGAATAAATAGCATCAAAGATGCAATGTTCATGCTGCAACGGGAAGTGGTTGACCGGCTGGTTGCTAGCCCTGGGTCATCGAGCTATGGAAAGTTAAGCATCACAATGCAGTTGAATTGGGAGCTCGAGAAGTTATTTGATGTTTCACCCGAAGCGTTTGATCCTAAGCCTAAAGTATGGTCCTCAATTTTGCATCTAAAGCCAAGAGCTATTGCGTATGACGTGGATCGAGTGACCTTTCGGCGTATTGTTTTTGGGGCTTTTTCTAAAAGGCGTAAGACGCTACGAAATGCCCTGAAGGGAATTGTCTCAGAGGAGCAATTAGAATGCGCTGCAATTGACCCTGGCCAAAGGCCTGAAACTTTATCGGTTGATGATTATGTCCGTTTATCTAATATTGTTTCACAGGCCTAAGCGGATTATTCTCGCTCAATCAATTCAATTTTGTAACCATCCGGATCTTCTATAAACGCAATCACAGTGGTGCCGTGTTTCATTGGCCCGGCTTCACGCGTTACTCGACCACCCCGCATTTTTACTTTGTCACAGGCGTCATAGGCATTAGGCACGCCTAGTGCAACATGACCATACCCATCCCCCAAATCATAAGACGTGGTATCCCAATTGTGCGTGAGCTCTATAACTGCAGTCTCTGCTTCGGAGCCGTAACCAACGAAGGCATTTGTGAATCGCCCGCTTGGATAATCCACTTTGCGAATCAGGTTCATTCCAAGCACCTCAGTGTAAAACTGTATGGAGCGATCCAGATCGCCAACTCTAATCATAGTATGGAGCATTCTCATGAGGTACGCCCTTTAAATTTCAACCAGTTCAAAGTCTTCTTTTCGCGCATCGCACTCTGGGCAAACCCAGTTTACGGGGACATCTTCCCAGCGAGTTCCTGGCGCGAGACCTTCATCAGGCCAGCCGGCTTCTTCGTCGTAAATGAAGCCACAGATTAAGCACATGTAGGTCTTAAAAGCGTTGTTATTTTCTTCAGTCATTAGATTTTTTTTGAAAACAGGGTTAAAAATTGATCTACTTCAAGTAGCATTCTAAATCAAACATAAGTAAACCATAAATTTATGACTAGACGTAAGCCGGTGGTGTTAGTTTTTGCGGGATCTGATCCAACGAGCGGGGCAGGGCTGCAGGCCGATATCCTGACTTTGGCTCAGCTTGAGTGTCATCCTCTTACCGTTGTCACTTCGATCACAATTCAGAATACGCGAGAGGTATCAGCAGTCTCCCCAGTTGCTTCTGATTTAATTCGAGACCAGGTCCGCGCTTTATTGCTCGACATCGAGGTGGATGTTTTTAAGATTGGAATGATTCCAAACGTCGACGTGTTACAAGAAATTCTAGCGGTATTGAAACAATTTCCGGATAAGCCAACAGTTTTCGATCCAGTATTGAGTTCGGGAGGGGGGTACCCATTCGTTTCCAGTCATTTGGTGCGGGAAGTAACTACAGAGTTACTGCCACGCTCATTGATTGTTACCCCTAACACTAAAGAGCTCGAAGCTTTGGCAGTTGATGTGGACCCTCGTTTACTAGCGGCATCAAATGACGAGCGTGCCTTGCAACTGATAAAAGCTGGTACAAAGTTTGTGCTGGTAACGGGCACTCATTCGGATAGTAAAGATGTCGAAAATAGGTTGTATGATGAGTCTGGATTCGTAGACTCATGGAGTTGGCCGCGACTTGCGGGGGAGTATCATGGCTCCGGATGCACTTTGGCATCCTCGATTTCAGGATGTCTTGCTAACGGCTCAAGTGTTGTTGGTGCGGTTTTTGAGGCGCAACAATTTACATGGAATAGTCTCCAGAGCGGTTACCGTATTGGCGGCGGGCAACTGATCCCGAATCGTAACAAAGGCAAATGATGAGGCACGATGCCATAGATGTTTTTAAGACAGGAATCTACGCGATTACCCCCGATATCAATGATTTAGATCGATTGGTTTTAATGGTAGAGCAAGCTCTGAGCGGGGGGGTTCGGTTGTTTCAATATCGAAATAAGGTCAGCGCACCAGATCAAAGGCGTCTCGTTGCCGAGAGGTTAAACGACATTATTGAATCATCGGGGGGTTCTTTGATCATTAATGACGATCCTAAACTGGCAAAAGTGGTAAACGCTCGAGGGGTGCATATTGGCAAGGAGGATGCAGCTCTGGAGATCGCGCGAGATATTCTTGGGCCTAGTAAAATAATCGGAGTGTCGTGTTACGATAATTTGCCAATGGCTCTAGACATGCAAAGCAGAGGTGCTGATTACCTCGCTTTTGGGGCGTTCTTTCCCTCATTGTCGAAGTCGACAGCAACGCCAGTGTCGATCGACATTCTTAGGTTAGCGCGCACGAGTGGAATCAAAATCCCCATTGTTGCTATTGGTGGAGTCACTCTTAATAACGCTGAAGAGTTATTGATTAGAGGATCTTCCTCTTTGGCGGTTATTAATGGTTTATTCGGTGTTGATGATGTAGCGTCTCGGGCGCGAGAATGGACGAGTTTATATTTTCAATTTAAATCGGTTTTAAATTAGGTTAAAAGGGTAGTTTATGTCGACGAGTAACTTATTGTCATTTGAGCGTGCGAAAGAATTAATCCCGGGAGGAGTGAATTCTCCAGTTCGGGCGTTTGGGTCTGTTGGAGGTACGCCTAGAACCTGTCTCTTATACACATCTCCGAGCCCACGAGACCTCTCTACATCTC
>CAJXPC010000130.1 GCA_913057845.1 uncultured Pseudomonadota bacterium | reverse complement strand
GAGATGTAGAGAGGTCTCGTGGGCTCGGAGATGTGTATAAGAGACAGATCGTATTCCCTGAGCTACTGTCGATTGAAGAGGACCCTTTCGTGCCTCGAGGATTGGCTAGTGGTTCATTCGATAATGAGGGGGTTCAAACTGCTAAGCGGTCTGTTGTTTCTGCAGGAAGATTGGAGGGTTTGTTTTTGAGCACCTACTCTGCAAGAAAACTTGGTCTCGCTTCGACGGGTAACGCAGGGGGTGCTCATAATTTATTTGTCCGCTCCTCCGCAGCTACACGCGAGTTTAGTGATCTATTAAAAATGATGGGTACAGGTTTCTTAATCACCGATTTGCTTGGACACGGAACGAATATGGTGACTGGAGATTATTCTCGAGGCGCATCAGGATTTTGGGTGGAAAATGGAGAGATCGCGTATCCGGTGCAAGAGGTTACGGTAGCCGGGAATCTTAAAGACATGTTTAAATCTATCAGTGCCATAGGTAACGATGTTTTGAGTCGATCTTCTTTTAAGGTTGGATCGATCTTGATCGACTCAATGACTGTTGGCGGTGAATAAGCAAGCTGAGGATAGCGTGCGCGCGATATCGTTTCGCGAAGCGTTACTTGTTTTCCTGCCGTTTGCTTGTGGTTATTTCCTGTCGTATTTGTTTCGATCCGTCAATGCGGTCATCGCGCCTAATCTGATTTCCGAATTTGGTTTGAGTGCAAGTGAATTGGGTTTATTGACTTCGGTTTATTTCTTAACTTTCGCATCTTTGCAAATCCCTATCGGGGTCTTTCTTGATCGTTTTGGTCCCAGAAGAGTGAATGCGAGCTTGTTGGTTTTGGCAGCTATTGGTGCTTTTATTTTTTCTAGAGCAGAGAGTTTCCAGGGTTTGCTTTTAGGCCGGGCATTCATCGGTTTTGGTGTGGCTGCGTGCCTGATGTCGAGTATTAAGATTTTCTCGTTGTGGTTTCCGAAAGAAAAGCTTCCGGAAATGACTGGAAGGATCATGTTTGTCGGTGGCCTTGGAGCGATTTCTGCTACGGCTCCGGTCGAGTACTTGCTGTCTTTTTCTGGATGGAGAGAGCTCTTTTTAGTCTTGTGCTGTGCCACCCTTGTTGCTTCAGCAATTGTGTTTTTCGTGGCTCCAGATAGAAAAAATGCCTATGACATTGGTTCTACGAAGGATCAATTACTTGGGGCGCTGAGTGTGTATCGTTCACCAATATTTTGGCGAATTGCATTAGGGTCAGTATTGCCTCAAGCATTCAATATGTCGGTGCAAGGGTTGTGGGCTGGTCCTTGGTTATCAGATGTGGCTGGTTTAGAGCGCACGAGCGTAGCCTTGCATCTATTAATGTTAGGTGTTGCTACGATGCTCGGCTTTCTCTTCTGGGGTGCGTTTGCCACAAGAATGAGTCGACGTGGTATTGAACCGATCGTGGTTCTTATTTGGGCTACGGTTGCTTATATGGCCTTGCAGCTTCTTCTCGTTTTTGAGATTACTCAGATGTCATGGGTCATTTGGATCGGGTGGGGATTACTGGGTACCTCTGGCAGCTTAGCATTTTCGATTATTTCCCATAGTTTTCCCGTGCAACTCACGGGACGGGCTACGACCGCATTAAATCTTTTAGCATTCACAACAGCATTCGGTTCTCAATGGTTATTCGGCATCATACTGAATCAATGGGACACTGTTGATAGTGGTTATGCCCCGGAGGGGTATGTACGTGCTTTCAGTATTTTTTTAATCCTTCAGGTGTTAGGCTTCTCTTGGATGCTGCGTGGGTATTTAAAGCATCGAAGCACCTAAACATCGCATTAAAGACGTAAAAACTTCATGACAGAGACCACAAATAATAGACTTCCGTTACTCAAGTTAATTCTTGGAGCGGGAGTATTTGCATATGAGAAGCGGTTCGTGCTTGCTCGTTCGCTATGGTTGCCGTTCCTCATTGGGATGACCTTATCGTTTGCTGATTCCCTTGGGGTGAAAATCATTGGAGACGGGAATGAGTCTGGGGCTGGGGCTGGTACTGAAACGAGTAGCTACGGCGTTATGTTGTTTGTCATTACCGGCATGTTTTTCATTACAGTGATAGCAACTGTTCGAGCGTATCGAGTCTTATTAGAATGTGATATTTCCGAGCGCTCTCCGATATCTTGGGGGTTGTCGGAGACTAAATTCACCTTAGCCATGTTTTTTTTAGCAATGACATTTATGTTTGCTTTGGCCATCTCGAGTACGATTCTTGTCAGTATTTTTAACGTGTTTGGAGATGTTGGATATTTGGCGATGCTTAACTTCTTGCCGCCGATTTATATTGCTGCAAGATTGATACTCGTGTTTCCGGAAGTGAGCAGAAATCCTGAGATTGGACTCTTTGAGGCGTTTAAATGGTCTTGGCTGGCCACCAAAGGAAATGGTCTGGTATTGATGTTTCTGGCTGTTATTTTTCCTCTGGCGATTGCCCTTGCGATTAACTGGTTTAGTCTTACTGGACTACCCCTCGCCGAGTTTATAGGTGCGATGCTAGTATGGCTTGTTCTGCCATTTGAGGTGGCGCTAATCGCGCTGAGTTATTCAACGATACAGAAAGTCAGTTAAAGCACAGAAAGCACCGGCGTCAACTTCTTATGTGCATCGAGCAGTGTTTTTTCAGTTGTAGCCCAATCAACACATGCATCCGTGATGGATACGCCATACTGCATTTTGCTATGGTCTTGCATTAATTTCTGGTTGCCTGGCCCTATGTTGCTTTCTAGCATCATGCCGATAATTGATTTGTTCCCATCGATGACTTGATTGATACAATCGCTGAAAACTAGGGGCTGCAGGTTGTGATCTTTGTTTGAGTTGGCATGACTGCAGTCAACAATAATGTTTGAAGCTAGTTTAGGCTTAGCTTCATTAAGTGCTTTTTCAACCAAGGATATGGACACGGAATCGTAATTAGGTCCTTTTGAACCACCTCGAAGGACGATATGTCCATAGCGATTACCCTTTGTATGAGTGATTGCGACTTGACCATCACTATTAATACCTAAAAAGCTGTGCGGATTTGAGACTGAGTGAAGTGCATTGACTGCGACAGACAAGCCTCCATCGGTACCGTTTTTAAATCCAACCGGAGAAGAAAGTGCGCTAGCCATTTCTCGGTGAGTTTGAGATTCGGTTGTTCTAGCCCCTATGGCACTCCACGAGATTAGGTCTCCTAGGTACTGCGGGCTAATTGGATCAAGAGCTTCTGTGCCCGCTGGCAACCCCAGTTCGTTAATATCGATTAGTAACCGTCGTGCGATACGCAGGCCCTGTTCGATATCAAATGATTCGTCCATATGTGGGTCATTGATGAGTCCTTTCCAGCCTACCGTGGTTCGCGGTTTTTCAAAGTAAACCCGCATCACAATCATCATTGTCTCGGAGACTTGTTCAGAGAGCTTACGCAGTCTGTTGGCGTAGTCCATTGCGGCTTTTGTATCATGGATAGAACAGGGCCCAACGACTACCAAAAGACGTTTATCTTTCCTGTCCAAAATATCTTCAATAGACTTGCGTCCCTTGATAATGGTTGACGTCGCATTATCCGGCACTGGGATTTCACTTTTTATTATTTGCGGTGTCGAAAGGATTTGCTGCGCTTTAACATTTAGGTTATTAATCAATTCTTGGGTCATGTCTTTTGGTGATTATTTTTATATTATTTTTTAAATATTAGTGTGCGAGCACTAACTATGAATTGAGTCTATATTTTTATCGGTAGATAAAATACGCTATAAATTTGTCAATAATCTTGTTCAACGAATGAACTTATTATATTTATTTACCTGTACAGTAGCGCATTTTCCACTTGGGTGCCTTTAGGTTAAGGGTGGTCAGGCTTTATTTAAATCAATGTCAATTTGGCATCACAAAGGTTTGACGACAATTTTTGTGTCTTGACGTTTGCTCTTTACTAGCGTGTTTCTGAGCGGGTGACCAAAAGTTACTGATTCAATCTCAAAAATATCGCCATCTTGAGTTTCTATGTTTTTCGTAAAGCTGCCATTGGCTGCGCCAAAAAAGTGTATATGAACGTCACCGGGCCGTCTAAATTCAGGATATTTGAAGTGATGGTGCTCTAAGTTTTCAATGGAGTGAGACATATTGTTATCGCCTGATAGCCATTCTTCCTCCCAAATCACTGTATCCGACCTTAAGAGTCTTGCTTTACCTCGAACTTCTAGCGGTAAATCTCCGATTAATAGTTCTGGTCCATACGAGCAGTGTCTTAATTTAGAGTGAGATAAATATAGGTAGTTTTGTCTCTCCATGACGTGGTCAGCGTATTCATTGGCCAGGGCGTAGCCCACGCGCCTTACGGTTGATGTTTCATCAATTAAGTAGATGCCAACGAGTTCAACTTCCTCACCGCCATCTAAGGCATAGGCTGGCCAACTTAGTTCTGCCTCTGGGGCTGCGACCCAGTCCCCGTCTCCTTTATAGAACCATTCCGCTTGAGTTCCGATTGCTGCGCAGTCTGGTTTTCCTCCATCAAGACCCCATTTAAACATTTTCATTGAATCAGTTAACGATGACTCATCTTTATCCAGTTTTGCGTGCATGGCGTCTCGAGCGCTAGCGCTTCCCAGATGAGATAATCCTGTTCCTGAGACCAGTTGATGATAGGGGTCGGGGTGATGAAAGGGGACGTGAATTCTCTTTTCCGAGAGAATTTGATCCATCGTGTCTTTTTCTTCGCTCGTATGTTCGTCGATGATGTCCTTAAGGACTTTTTGTTTTTTTATTGCCTCTAGTGCGAGCCCATATGTGGTGGTAACTCCTCTTATGGTGTGCACAATTCCACCATCAGATACCCGTCCGACTCTCTTTGCACCATCTCTTCCCATAAATTGAATGATTCGCACGTCTTACCTCCTGCTTAGTTATTATTTTGTCTATCGCACGTAATATTAGTTATTCTAATGAAACATTCATATCAATTTGGAATTACTGAGGCATCATGCCTAGACGGTTGGTGATTAATGTGGAGGATGAGGTCAATGCGAGCGTTAGTGAACGGGGTAACACTGAACTATGAAGTTTTTGGGGGATCAGGCCCATGGGTCGTTTTAAGTCACTCGTTGATGTGTGACTTGACGATGTGGGGCGCGCAAATTGATGCGCTAAAAAGTAATTACCGAGTTTTCGCATTTGATACGAGAGGGCACGGTGCAAGCGGTGGGCCTGAAGGGGCCTATTCTCTTGATCAGTTGGCGGCAGATGCAAAGGCATTGCTTGATAGCTTAGAGATCAAGAATCCTCATTGGGTTGGCTTGTCTATGGGAGGAATGATTGGTATGACTTACGCAATCAACTTTCCTAATTCATTCGCTTCCTTAGTGTTATGTGACACTACAAGCCGCATGCCTCCGGAAGCTCAACCTGCATGGAAGGAAAGAATCGACATCGCAAAAAAAGACGGGATGAAGGCGTTAGTGTCTGGGACGCTTGAGCGATGGTTTACCGATTCTTTCCGGAGTCAGCCTCGACCTGAACTCGAATTTGTCGCAAGTCTTATTGAAAATACATCAGTAACTGGTTATGTGGGCTGCTGTCATGCGATTCACAAGATAAATTGCTGTCTCTTATACACATCTGACGCTGCCGACGAATAGAGAGGTGTAGAT
>CAJXPC010000129.1 GCA_913057845.1 uncultured Pseudomonadota bacterium | reverse complement strand
CAGATGTGTATAAGAGACAGGAAGTACATGCTTCATTGCAGGCCTTACTTAAACGAGATCAAAGACGGGGTCGTTCACAAGTCGATGCAAAGCATAAAGGATCAAAATTTAAGATCAGTCTCGAATTTAATGCTCAGGGGAAAATCATTGAATGGAAAGTCGCAAAAAAGAGTGAATTTAAGCGTTTAGATAACTATTATTTAAAATTAATTAAACGGTTGGTCGACGATGGGGCATTTCCAGCTCCGCCGGTGGAGCGATTGACCACTACAGTTGTGATCATTCCAATTGAGATTAAGTAAATTTAAACTTTGCAAACCGATTAAGAAAACGTGCCTATTTATCCAGAAATAAAACCGTACTTCAATAAGTTAATCGATACCCAAGAGGGGCATCAGATTTATGTGGAGCGTAGCGGGGAGCCAAAGGGGGTACCTGTCATTTTTTTACACGGGGGCCCGGGGAGTAGTACTAATGGCAATCATCGGCGATATTTTGATCCCGAGTTCTTTGATATCGTCTTGTTCGATCAGCGCGGTTGTGGTCAGTCAAAACCCCTCGGCTTAACGCAAAATAATACGACAGCGCATTTGGTTGAGGATATCAATTTGATTAGACGAACTTTGGGCCTCACAAAAAAGGCGGTGATTTTTGGAGGTTCGTGGGGAAGCGCACTAGCGCTGGCTTATGCTGCTAAGTATGGAGAAGTGGTGCAGGCTTTAGTTTTGCGTGGGATATTTTTCGGGTCGCGCGAGGAAGTGTTCTGGTACACCGATGGACTAAAACGATTTATTCCAGAAGCCCATAAAAAATTAACTTGGGATATTGATGGTGATTTAATTGACCAGTACTACGCCAGGGTTAATTCGATAGATAAAGAGCTCGCGAGTGAAGCATCTCGTCGTTGGGACGAATATGAAACGCAGACCATGATGATTGGCAGTGAGGTAGAGGCTCAAAGGCAAGAGACAACGCGTGCGCGAACAGATGCTGAATTAGCTAGATCTCGTGTGCAACTTCATTATCTCAAGCATGGTTGTTTTTTTGAAAAGGATGAGCTGCTGGAAAAGGCTCGGTTCATTAATAATCCGACCATCATTGTGCAAGGTGGGATGGATATGATTTGTCCGCCAATCACTGCTCATCGGCTGCATGAGGCTTTGCCTGACTCAAAGCTGAACGTTGTTGGGGCTGGTGGTCATGGGGCTTGGCAATCGAAAATCGCTGAGGCGCTATCGAACGAAATGGAGCTGCTTAAAAAACAACTCCAGATGAATTATGGGCATTAGGTTTAGAGTCAATGCGGCGATCTCATTTATCGCTGTTATTTTTCTCTTGGTCACCGCATTTATTTTGATTGATGATAGACGCCAAGCGATCAATGAGGAGATAGAAGCCGGGACAAGGGTTACTGTTCATTTGTTAGAGTCTGTTGCACTCAGTCGTTTTCCATTAATGGAAGGGGCTGACCCGGTTGAAGGGCTTGCTGGATTTTTGAGAAGAGCCGGACGAGTGCGTGGCAATGAGATCAGGCTATTTAATCAAGCAGGCACGCTCGTTTACGAATCTCCTCCGTCTGATTACAAGCAAGGTCGTTGGGCACCCGATTGGTTTTCGCATTTAATGTCGCCTGGAGATCGAAACTTCCAGCTTAATTTACCCTTTGGTTCAATTGTTATTACGCCAGATGCCTCGAGGTCGGTTCTGGACGCGTGGGATGAGCTCAAGCGTTTTGGTCTTGTATTGATGATATTTTTCGTCATTTTGAATGTAGCTATTTTTGGTTTGTTAGGCAGGGCCATGCGCCCGTTAAAGGGTATTCTGTCCGGAATGTCGCTATTAGAAAAAGGGGATTTGTCGATACGGCTTCCCGATTATAAATTGCCTGAATTTGATGCCATTGGCCATACGTTTAATCGTATGGCAACGACATTGCATGAAGCGTTGGCTCAGAACGCGAAGCTTGCGTTGGTGGCGCAACAGTCGAGTGATGCAATTTTAATTGTTGATTTAGAGGGGAAGGTGTCCTTTTGGAATCCCTCAGCGGAACGATTGTTCGGTTTCAGTTCTGATGAAATTTTAGGACGATCTGTCGATATGATTGTTCCTCAAGAGAGCCTTGCGCAACATGTGTCGACGCAAGACCGAGTGTCGACGTCTCGAAAGATAGAGCAATTTGAAAGTCAAAGGCTCAAGAAAAATGGTGAGGTCGTTGACGTTGAAGTGTCGGTCGCGCCACTTGTGGACCCAGATACGAAACAACTGATGGGGCAAATCAGTGTGCTGCGTGATATGACCGATTATAAAAGTCGGATCTCTGCTGAGATGGAGTTACAGCAAAATAAACGGTTGACGCAGATTATCCAAGAGAAATTGGAGGAGGAGCGTAAGTCTATAGCCAGGGAGCTTCACGATGAGATGGGTCAGAACCTAACTGCGATCAAAACAATTGGAACGGCAATTGCTAATCGTGATTCTGATGAGGGGTCAATTACGCGTCAGAATGCACTCACAATTGTCGAGGTGACCTCTCGCATTTACGACATGGTCCATTCGATCATTCGTGAATTAAGGCCGAGTGCGCTTGATCATTTGGGACTCGAGGATGCAATTTTTGAGTTATGTGAGCGGCACCGCAGAGCCAATCTTGACTTGGATCTAAAGCTGAATTTTGACGGAGGTCTTAATCGCTACGATGAGTACGTCAATATTACTGTTTATCGAGTGATACAAGAATGCCTGACGAACGCCGCCAAACACGCGGGTGCGACCATTGTATCGGTTACCGTTTCTAATCTTCTGGTTGAGTCAAATCTTGCTCGGATTGAGATTAAGGTCCAAGATGATGGGAAAGGTCTTGATGTCGATTTGTCAGAATCAAGGCGTTTCGGTCTGCTTGGGATGAGGGAGCGAGTCCAAGCGTTCAATGGAGATATACAGATTGAGTCAGACTCGGGTACGGGAACGCTCATTACGGCGGACATGACGGTTAAGGTGAGCAGTGATTAAAGTATGTAGTCAACTTTTGAGGTATGTATGGCGGCCCAGGTGATACGGGTAATGCTCGTTGACGATCATGCGGTCGTGCGAATGGGTTTTAAGCTTTTGCTTGAGGGTGCTCAGGATTTATTGGTCGTTGCGGAGGCTGAGAGTGGGGAAGAGGCTGTCCGCACTTTTCAAAAACATAAACCTGACGTTCTGGTCATGGATATTTCGATGCCCGGAATCGGTGGATTAGAGGCTATTGACCGCGTGTTGGCGAAAGAAGCTCGTCAAAAAATTTTGGTGCTTTCGGGTCATGAAGACGTGATGCATGCGAGAAGGGTGCTCAAAGCGGGAGCGATTGGTTATTTAACTAAACGCAGCGCAGCCGAAGCTCTGATTGAGGCAGTGAAGACGGTTTTTCGTGGTAAGACCTATCTTGAGCCGCAGATTGCTCAGGAGCTTGCTTTAGAGCAGGTTTCGGGTACCAAAGATCCTGTCGATAGTCTCAGCGAGAAGGAATTCAAAGTGTTTGTTGCGCTTGCCAAAGGGCAATCGGTTCAAGATATTGCTGAGATTATGTCTTTAAGTCCTCGCACGGTCGGAACGCATCTCTATAACATTAAGCAAAAACTTAGTGCATCTAATAGTGCGGAGTTGGCCATTATTGCTATGAGGTCTGGTCTTCTAGAGATATAAGTTATTATTTCTAATGATTTATTTTTGTTTTTCGGTTTTTACTCATGATTTTCACTAGGCTCATTTAAGAAAATTCTGAATTGCTTTGGTGGTTCAGACATGGATAATCAATCTCGTTAGAAACATCCGATTAATTGAATATAAGGAGTTAATTATGTGGAGTAAGCCTGAGTACACAGAAATGCGTTTTGGTTTTGAAGTAACAATGTACATCGCAAATCGTTAATTTGATTTGAGAAGTATTCTGAAAAGGCCACCTTTGGGTGGCCTTTTCTTTTTCTGATTTGATGTGATCAGGGTATAGTTAAAGCCCAAGCACGCACTAGTTATTTTTTGTAACGATAGATTGTTTAGAGGCCAACATGATTTTTGGACAAGAGCGTTATCACAAGTTCTCAATACTGCTTCATTGGGTGGTCGCTTTAATCGTGTTGACGTTAATTGCTCTGGGTATGTATATGCATGACATTCCGAAGGGTCATCCAGATCGAGCATTCTTTTTTAATTTGCATAAATCTCTTGGATTAACAGCAGGAATACTGATGTTAGTTCGATTGTGGTGGCGACACAAAAATCCACCGCCTGCACTGCCATCATCGATACCTCGATGGCAGGGTTTTATGTCACGGTTGTCGCACGGCTTGCTTTATATATGCCTCATTTCAATGCCTGTCGTAGGTTTTGCTGCGTCACAATTTACTAAATATGGCGTCACGTATTTTGGTCTATTTAAAATACCGCCTATGGGGCCCAACGATCCTGTTATGCGCGATTGTTTGCAATCCATCCATCATGAGTTGGCGTTCGTGCTGATGGTGTTGGTCGGCATTCATGTCCTTGCTGCAATGTACCATTGGTTGGTGCTTCGTGATGGTGTAATTAGGCGCATGCTTCCTTGACCTAAAAGTGCAGTGCAATATTTAAAGGTAAATGAAACTTTTCGTATTAAAGATATTCCAAATCGATCTATCAGTGTAGTCTCCTGAAACCTTCAATTTTATATACTTTCTTCTTTACTTCCCCTACGTTTAGTCGGATATTAAAACTTGCCTAGTTCAACTTTTCGACGAGGCTGTTGCTAAAAAAACAATTTCAATAAGAAATAAAGCAATAAAAAAGTAGTAGTTTTTAGTAACGAACAAGGGTGCGTTAGCGAACGTGCCTTTCAAAGTACATAACTATTAGGGGGAGATTTATGAGTATGAGTGAAAAGCCATCCGGTTGGTTGACTGACCGAGAGCTAGAAGATTGTTTGCCTGCAGATAGTGCGGCTTATGAGTCGCCAGTGCCGACACAAATTGTTTCAAATGGCGAATACAATCCGCCACCTCAGTCTGCACAGCAAAAGCAAGTAGAAGGGCTTCTTAAAGAGTACACCGATAAGTTGTCAAAGCACCAAGGCGTGGATCGACGTACGTTTCTTAAGTCATCATCTGGATTCGCTGCTGCATTCTTAGCGATGAATGAAGTGTTTGGTCCCGTATTCAACGTGACTGAAGCTGAGGCGGCAGACAAGGAGTTCTCGTATGAGCGCTCAAAGCGACTCTCCAGTCAGTTTATTTTCGATGATCAAACTCACTTTGTTCGTGATGATTTTGATAAAGATGGGCTGATGGGGCTGGGAAATTACGCGTTGGAACATTGGAATCCAGGAATGGCATCTAAGCCAATGACGCTTACCCGTTATAAATTTGAAAACTATCTTAAAGAAATTTATATGGATAGTGATACGAAAGTTGCTCTACTCACCAGCGCGCCATTTGACGACGAAAGCTGGCACCTTTTGTACAATAATCAAATCTCTGACGCCCGAGCCTTGGTTAACGATATTTCCGGCAGCCAACGTATGATGGCTCACTCAGTCATCACTCCAGGAAAAGATGGGTGGATGGACGAGGTGGATGAGGCTATTGAGTTGTATCGACCGGACGCATGGAAAGGTTATACGATTGGTGACCCGCTATCACCCTCAACCAAAGGCACGGCGTGGAGA
>CAJXPC010000128.1 GCA_913057845.1 uncultured Pseudomonadota bacterium | reverse complement strand
TCTACACCTCTCTATTCGTCGGCAGCGTCAGATGTGTATAAGAGACAGATTTTGGCTTCGTCAACAAACTTCATCGTCTATTTTTTAATAATCAGGTAAAAAAAAACCCCGCCTTACGGGCAGGGTTTTTTTGAAATAAGGTAAACCCTACGCTGGAACAATACTAACTATTTTCTTATTTAACGGGCCGGTTTTCCCGAATAAAACGTGGCCATGCACTTTTGCAAATAGTGTGTGGTCTCGGCCCATGCCGACATTCTGCCCGGGATGAACCACCGTTCCTCGTTGGCGAATGATAATGCTACCCGCAGGGATCAGCTCCCCACCAAATCGCTTCACGCCAAGTCGTTTGGCGTTTGAGTCGCGTCCGTTTCTAGAACTGCCGCCAGCTTTTTTATGTGCCATAAATTAATTGCCTTTCAAAACGTTAAAGTCGCGTGGTTACTGGCTTGTAATGTCACCGATAACGACTTCAGTAAAATTTTGACGATGACCTTGCTGCCTTTTGTAATGTTTTCGTCTTCGAAGTTTGAATATTTTAACTTTTTTTCCGCGGCCATGGCCTAAAACTGTTGCGGCAACACTCGCACCAGCAAGGGTAGGTGTGCCTATTGAGACGTTGGCGCCGTCAACAACCATCAGAACTTGGTCAAGCGCGATATTCTCGCCAACCTCAGCGCCCAACGTTTCAATCTTCAATTTTTCTCCAGTGGCGACTTTGTACTGCTTCCCACCAGTTTTAATTACAGCATACATGGCTTTATTTTATCCCGTGTTCAATCGGCTGTTAACCGTTATATCTTACCAAAAAGGGAGCGTAGCATACAAGATTTCATCAAATTACGCAATAATTCAGAAACTTATTTGACACTCCAGTGGGGGGACCATAACATCAACGCACCTAGTTGTTAATTGCTCGCATTTTACCTGATTAATTATCTTTCGTTGCCCCATGAATGCTTCAAACCCCATTGCCATTGACTTCCTGGCACGTCTGAATGACGAGGTCAGCACCCAACTCGTGTCACGAGTGCCCTTAGTTGGGGAGGTTGCTCGACACACGATTGATAGTGGTGGTAAGAGGCTGAGGCCTATCATATTGCTTTTGTCCGCTGCCAGCTTAGGTTATGAGGAGCGAGGCGCGATTCAGTTGGCTGCTGCGATCGAGTTTGTGCATACAGCAACGCTATTGCATGACGACGTGGTGGATAGCTCCACAATTCGCAGGGGTTTGCAAACGGCGAATGAGTGTTTCGGCAATGGAGCTGCTGTGTTGGTTGGGGATTTCTTATATTCGAGAGCGTTCCAAATTATGGTCGATGTCGGTGAGGATGAGGTCTTCCGAATCATGGCTGATGCAACAAACGACATCTCTGAAGGTGAGGTGCTTCAACTCTCAAATGTGAAGAATTTAGAGCTTACTGTGAGCTCGTATTTCGAAATGATTCGAGCAAAAACCTCTAGGTTGTTTGAGGCCGCAGCTATGTTGGGCGGTATCGTGGCTGGTGGTGATAAAGAGATAATTGCAGATTTAGGGCTATACGGCACCCACATCGGCACCGCCTTTCAGATTGTCGACGACATACTGGATTATGATGGGGCTCAGAGTCATATTGGGAAAAAGCCAGGGGATGATTTGGCGGAAGGTAAAATTACCTTGCCGGTCATACACGCGTTAGAAAACGGCTCTAAAGACGATGTCGCAGTCATTCGGGAGGCGGTTTTAGCGGATGGCACGAGTGGTTTATCTGGCGTAGTCGATATTTTTCGCAAGTTGGGTTCGCTTGATTATTCACGTGATCTCGCTCGGATGGAGGTAGAGTTGGCGCAGCAGAGTATTTCAAGTTTGCCGCAATCATCGTTTAAAGATTGCATGATGGAATTGGCCCAAAACTCTTTGTCTCGAATAAACTAGGTCTACCGTTAGTTTATTGCTCAGGGTATTGTATTCATCCTGCATAGACGGCAATACTTTTAATTTCATAATCTGATTTTTGCGGCTTAAGACGAGTGTTGGGTCGGTTTTTATGGGTACATCCCTGCGGTTATGAGTGGGGTCATTGGAGGCGCGCGTGGTTAAATATCTATTATTGTTACTGGTATGTTTTTTGGCCTATGCCTTTATCAAGACGAAGAGCCGAAAAATAGTCAAGAGGCCTTCCGATGGAGCTCGTTCAGCGCCTGCTGTTGAAGATATGGCTCGTTGTGCTCATTGTGGTGTGCATTTCCCTTTAAGCGAAGGTTTTCGGTCGACTGGTCGAATCTTTTGCTCTAGTGAACACCTTAAGGAGCGGGATAAGACGCACTCATGATTGAACCCGACTCTCGAATTGAGAATGGTTACCTGAAGGACGCCGAGTGGTGTTACTCGCCCAATTACGACGAGAGGCCAAGTGATACCCAGCCGAGTCTCATCGTTATTCATTCCATCAGTCTGCCGCCAGGAGATTTTGGTGGGGTAGATATCCGGCGTTTATTCACGAACCAACTTGATGTCAATGCTCACCCGTTCTATCAGCAGCTTCGCGGCTTAAAAGTTTCCACACATTTCTTGATTGACCGTCTTGGTTGCATTACGCAGTTTGTGTCCTGTCTTAATAGGGCGTGGCACGCTGGAGAGTCACAGTGGATAGAGAAGGCAAACTGCAACAATTATTCGATCGGAATTGAGCTTGAGGGTACCGAATCGGATGGCTTTGAGGCAGAACAGTACATTAGCTTGAGGGCGATTTGTCAGTCCTTGGTTATGTCTTATCCGATTGAGGCCTGCGTGGGGCACTCCCACATTGCGTTACCTCTGGGTCGGAAGCAGGATCCTGGAATTGGATTTGATTGGCGCGAGCTCTCAGCGGTACAAAACATCGATCTGCCAATTTAGCCTTCTCAGTTGGCTTTAGTCTGCTGCCTATAAGACTGGAAAACATTGATTAAAAAGTAAAAATTTTGAAATCAAATTTTTCGTCATAACATCGCCAAAACCCCACTCTAAATTAATATAAGAAAACCTTGACACTGAGCGCACCAACACTAGAATTGGTGTTGTTCCCTAAGTGTTAGCACAACATCTTGTGTGTTACATGTGTATAACTTGTTGATGATTCCTAAGGGTTTGGTCATCATTTATGGTCTGATGCCGATTGTAGCTAGAGTTTATCTATGTTGAAGGCTGGGATTGAAATCGAACGGCGATGTGTGAAGTACACAAAAAGATAAAAGTTGAGGAGGCTAAATGCAATTGACGGCTAATGTGGGTGAAGCAACCAATTTGAGCTTGGAAAATATACGTGAAATTCAAGGCGAGGCAGCGCGTATCGATGCTGGAATGATGAAGGTTGTTCGTCGAAATGGGTCGGTGGTTGGATTCGAGCCATCCAAGATATCAATAGCAATGACTAAAGCTTTTCTCGCTGTTAATGGAGGTCAGGGAGCTGCGTCAGCACGGGTTCGAGAGCTTGTGTCACAGTTGACTCAAAATGTAGTTGTCGCGCTCAAACGAAGAAATCCGACCGTTGGCACGGTTCACATTGAGGATATTCAAGACCAGGTGGAGCTGGCATTAATGAGGCACGGTGAGCAAGGGGTCGCGAGATCTTATGTGCTCTATCGGGAGGAGAGAAACCAGGAGCGGACTCGCGCTAAAAAAGAAGCCGAAGTTGATCAGAGCGATGCTCAGCCCACAATCAACATGATCGTCGATGGGGTGTCTCAGCCACTAGACTTGGATAACCTAAAGAGATTGATCGACGATGCCTGTTCAGGACTCGGTACAGCAGTAATTGCAGACAAGGTTCTGTCTTTAACTGTTCGAGATCTTTATGACGGTGTGCCTTTTGATGAGGTTAATAAGAGTTTGATTTTGTCAGCTAGATCATTAATTGAAAAAGATCCAGCCTACAGCTTTGTTACTGCAAGATTGCTGCTCAATGATTTGCGTCGAGAAGCCGTTGGAACCGAGCTTACCAGGGAAGAAATGGTGGTTCGCTATCCAACGTATTTCCCGGAGTTTATCAAAAGGGGGGTGGATGCAGAGCTCTTAGATGAGCGTATGCTTCAATTCGATTTGGTAGCCCTAGGTGCTGCGCTAAAGCCTGAGCGGGATGAGCAATTTGGTTATTTAGGTCTTCAGACTCTTTATGATCGTTACTTTTTGCACGTAGAGGATCGTCGTATTGAACTGCCGCAAGCCTTTTTTATGCGGGTAGCGATGGGTCTGTCTTTGGGGGAGGTAGAGCGAGAGGCAAAGACTTTAGAGTTCTACAACATTTTGTCGTCCTTCGATTTTATGAGCTCTACACCTACATTGTTTAATTCCGGGACCACGCGACCACAGCTATCGAGTTGTTACTTGACTACTGTGGATGATGACTTAGGCGGTATTTATGACGCCATCAAAGAAAATGCGTTGCTCTCGAAATATGCGGGAGGCTTGGGGAACGACTGGACGCCAGTTCGATCCATGGGTGCGCACATCAAGGGTACAAACGGTAAGTCACAAGGTGTTGTGCCATTTCTAAAAGTGGTCAACGATACCGCCGTTGCTGTTAATCAAGGGGGCAAGCGGAAGGGGGCGGTGTGCGCTTACCTCGAAACTTGGCACATGGATATCGAGGAATTTCTTGAATTAAGAAAAAACACAGGCGACGATCGTCGCAGAACCCACGACATGAATACGGCGAATTGGATACCCGATTTATTTATGAAACGTGTGATTCAAAATGAACAATGGACGCTCTTTACCCCCTCAGAGGTGCCGGATTTGCATGACCTCTATGGGGAGGCTTTTGAGAAAGCCTATACTCGATATGAGCGGATGGCTGCAGGGGGCGACATAAAGCTATTCAAGCAGATTCCGGCCACACAGATTTGGAGAAAGATGCTCTCCATGTTGTTTGAGACAGGGCATCCATGGATTACGTTTAAGGACCCTTGCAATATTCGATCACCGCAACAGCATATTGGAGCTGTACATAGTTCTAATTTGTGTACTGAAATCACGTTAAACACGTCTGAAAGTGAGATCGCTGTCTGCAATCTGGGATCAGTTAATCTTGTTGCGCACTTGAAGGACGGAAAATTAGATCACGAAAAATTAAAGCGAACAATCTCTACCGCGATGAGAATGCTGGATAACGTGATTGATATTAACTTTTATGCTGTCGGAAAAGCGCGAAATTCAAATTTAAAACACCGTCCAGTAGGGATGGGAATGATGGGGTTTCAGGACTGCCTTCATGAAATGAAAATTCCTTACGGATCGGATGAAGCGGTGGCGTTCGCCGATGAGTCTACAGAGGCTGTGTGTTACTACGCGTACTTGTCATCGACGAACTTGGCAGAGGAGCGTGGTCGATATTCAACGTTTGACGGATCGCTCTGGTCAAAAGGTATTCTACCGATCGATTCGATTGAGCTTTTAGAAAAAGAAAGGGGCGGCTACCTTGAGGTCGATCGAAAGAAATCACTTGATTGGGACCAGCTGCGGGACCGTATTCAATCAGTTGGTATGCGAAATTCAAATTGTGTGGCAATAGCGCCCACAGCAACCATTGCCAATATTATTGGGGTTTCAGCATCGATCGAGCCCACGTATCAAAACTTATACGTGAAGTCCAATCTATCGGGTGAGTTCACAGTAACAACTGTCTCTTATACACATCTCCGAGCCCACGAGACCTCTCTACATCTCG
>CAJXPC010000127.1 GCA_913057845.1 uncultured Pseudomonadota bacterium | reverse complement strand
GGTCTCGTGGGCTCGGAGATGTGTATAAGAGACAGGTTTTCAACTGACATCCCAGATGTCGGCGTGCACGACCTTCTTGTCGAGGTGCATGGCGTTTCATTGAACCCAGTTGATACAAAGGTTCGTAAACGTGCTGAACCTGAGGGGGCACCAAAAGTCCTCGGTTATGATGCAGCAGGGATTGTTAAAAAAATTGGTAGTGCCGTATCAAAATTCAGCATTGGCGACGAAGTCTTCTACGCTGGTGATATTACACGCCCTGGCACGAACTCAGAACTGCATGTTGTTGATGAGCGCATTGTTGGTAAAAAACCGTCTTCAATTGGCATGGCCGAAGCCGCTGGCATTCCTTTAACTTCCATCACAGCCTGGGAACTGCTTTTTGACAGTCTCGGTATTACAGAGAGCGACAATGAAGCAATTCTGGTCATTGGTGGTGCTGGCGGTGTTGGTTCTATACTTATCCAACTTGCAAAAAAACTGACTAAACTTACTGTTATCGCAACAGCATCCCGCCAAGACACCATCGATTGGGTCAAGAAAATGGGGGCGGATCACGTCATTGATCATAGCAAACCAATTGATACGGAGATCGAGGCATTGGGGATTCAACCAAAATATGTAGCCGCCTTGACAGGTACAGAGGGCCATTTTGACGCCATCATCAACCTGATCAAGCCTCGTGGTGCAGTTGCCTTTATCGATGATCCGGAGGTTCTAAATATTAAATCAGGTAAGCAAAAAGCCCTTCGTTTTGCTTGGGAACTAATGTTCACCCGTCCCATGTTCAACACCCCTGACATGGATGAGCAACACAAAATTCTTAACCGTGTTTCTAAAATGCTGGACGATGGCACACTGATATCAACGGTGACCAATAATCTCGGTAAGCTCAGTCCCAAGACTATTGTTGAAGCTCACAAGCAACAAGAAAGCGGACGCGTCATCGGTAAGAACGTGCTCGAAGGCTTGCATTAAGAACAGTAGTGAGGCACTTCGGTGTCACACTTTTACGGAAAGTTAAAAATGTTATTAGACACGCCCATTTGTGATTTTGGCTGGGATGCGCCCGACTTCACACTAAAAGATGCTCATGGCCAACACTTCACCATGAGTGATCAATTGGGTAAGGATGGGCTTCTGATCACGTTCATATGTAATCACTGCCCATATGTTCAACGTATTGCAGCGCGCTTGGCTAATGATTGTCAGCAATTGATGGCAGAAGGAATTAATGTGCTTGCCATCATGTCAAATGACTATGAACATCATGGTGCCGATTCTCCAGAGAATATGAAATTATTTGCCAAGAAATATGGCTTTTCATTCCCCTATCTCATTGATGAAGATCAGTCGGTCGGACGCGAATATGGCGCAATATGCACTCCAGACTTCTTCGGCTTAAATTCGGATGGCAAATTGCAATATCGCGGTCGCATTGATGATGATCCAATGGGGAGCACAAACAACCGGAATCCAGAACTCTTAAATGCCATGCACCTGATTGCTGAAACTGGGAAAGGCCCTAAGGAACAACTCCCCTCAATAGGTTGTTCCATTAAGTGGCGAAATTAGTTTTTAAACCGAAAGGCTTTACGCCCACCTTGAAACTTTAAATCTTAATTGTCTATGGAAAAACCATTCTCACCAGCATGTGAACGAAACCAAGAGCCGATTTTTTTAGCAATCAGCCCCATACTGAAAAACGTTCATGATGTGCTGGAAATCGGTTCTGGAACCGCTCAGCATGCCGCGTATTTTGCCAAGCTTATGCCATGGCTCAATTGGCAATGCAGTGATGTTCAGGAAAACTTAGCTGGCATACAGATGTGGGTTGATGATGCCAATTTGAGTAACCTGTTAGCCCCCATAGAACTGGATGTATCAACGACTTCTATTAAACGTCAATATGATGCGATCTACTCCTGTAACACCCTACACATCATGTCTGAGCAGCACGTTAAAGATTTTTTTAAACTGATCAGTACAATTACTACTGATCATGCTGATTTAATCATATATGGTCCATTTAACTATCAGGGTCAATATACCGCAGGCAGTAATGCCGACTTTGATCGCTGGTTAAAAGAACGAAACCCTGAGAGCAGCATTCGTGACTTTGAATGGATTAATGAGCTCGCAGAGCGTATTGGTTTCATCTTGGTTGATGACAAGACAATGCCTGCCAACAATCGTTTTCTGCATTGGCACCATGCCGGCTTACCCAATCGGTAGATACCCTCATTAGCATGGAATAGTGTTCTAGGTGTATCCATCCCTTTTTCATAGTAAAGTTCTACGATGAAAAACTTATTCATCATCCCTCTATTACTCCTGTCGCTCACCCCGCTCTCTAGCTGGGGCGAGTCTATGGGCGACCTAGTATTACGTGACGGTCTTTTTTATAAGAGATCCTCTGACACTCCTTTCACTGGTGAGCTTGACGACCAACGTACTCGCGGGTCAATCGAGAACGGCAAGCAAGAAGGTTCTTGGATTGTTTACTGGAAAAATGGAGAGTTATCGTCCAAAGGACACTACAAGAATGGCAAACATGAAGGATCTTGGGTTTATCACTATGATGATGGACGCTTATGGAGTGAGGAGTATTGGGAGAACGGTAAGCAAGAAGGTTCTTGGGTTACTTACTGGGGTAATGGCCAGTTGCGCTCCAAGGGTAACTACATGAACGGTAAGCAAGACGGTCCATGGGTCAGTTACTGGAAAGATGGAGAAATATCCGAATGGGAAACAGGGACCTTCAAAGATGGCGTAAGGATTGGTGACTAACGGTTCGTCTAACCTATAGGCATAACTAAATACCTATTAAGTATTTGTTTTTTGCACAGACTCAGATATAAACTAAATTAAGTATTTATATAACTTGAGGAGAAAATAAGTGAGCAAAATTGTCAATGAAGTTCAAGCTGCCAATAGTGATTATGTGGCTAATTTTGGAGACAAGGGTGATTTACCACTACCTCCTGGTAGACAATTCGCAATCCTGACGTGTATGGATGCACGATTAGACCCGGCTAAATACGCTGGCCTCGCTGAAGGAGATGCGCACGTCATCAGAAATGCTGGCGGAAGAGCGAGTGATGATGCAATTAGGTCGCTGGTTATCTCATATAAACTTCTTGGAACAAAGGAGTGGTTTGTCATCCACCATACTGACTGTGGTATGCAGTTATTCGATAATGAAATAATGGGTAATTTATTATCTGGAAGTTTAAAAACCGCATCAGCGGATGCCACTGGTTGGCATGACAGCAATGCTGGCGGCGGAACTCATGATGGCAAGTATATCAATTGGTTACCTTTTAAAGATAACGCCAAGAGTGTTGTTGAGGATGTCCAAAGAATACGAAACAACTCTATGGTTCCCAAAGATATCCCCATCTACGGATACATATACAACTGCAAAACAGGGCAATTAGAGGAAGTTTCTGAAGCAACGGAGGCAGGAAAAGCTTCGTAAACTATCCCACTTGAGTCTTCCTTTGCGTAACCCTACGGCACTACTTATGCCAACGGGGCTCTAAGCTGACTTACGTCATTCCATCACAGATAAAATTAAGGCACCGCGAAGGTGCCTTAATTTTAATATCTCAACTCGTGCACCTAAGACTAGAAATTAAACTTCACCCTGACCGATAACTCGGTTGTTTCGACATCTACCCCTGTCGTTGTTGCTCCATTAGCAATCTTCAAGTCTGCAGTGCCGTAATCCGTATACTGAAGCATGGTTAACAACGTAGCTCTATCAGAAAGCTTATAACCAACCCCTGCACCAAGACGAATAGTCGTCTCGGTATTATCTGAGGTATCTCCTACATTTACGATAGAACCATTCGCCCGAACAACCGCGGCGCTGTTAGCTGAAAAATCAAATGTTGACTGACCAATACCTGCCAATAAATTCCCGCTAAACGAATCGTTGATCACAATGGTGTAGTCCACTTCTAACATCCACGTATCAATATCAAAATCGACTTTCGAACCTAGATCCACATCACCATCGGCTTGAACAGAGCCAGTAAGATCGTACGTGACACCCATTCGTTCATAGGCCAAGCTGACACCAATGTTATCGATTTTTTTTCCTATAGCGAATCCCAAACCACTCTCGCCATCGACGGCATCACCGTTAAATGCGACAAATTCGTTGTTATCACCAGTAACTGTATCAGTACCACCCGCATCGGATGAAACAACATATTTATAACGGACATCACCTGTCCACCCTTCCTTCCAATCCGCCAACACAGAAAATGGCATGAAAGCAATTGCACCGGTCACACTGATGCCAATCAAATAAGATTTCATATTCATTGATGTTTTCCTAAATATTTATAGGCAGCTGAGATCCCAGTAACCTCATGCAAAATGCCGAATCGTATTATACAAAAAAACGGACTGGTGAGATCACGCATCGACCATAATTACCGACTGACATCCAGAAGGGTAACTTTAAGGTTCTTGTCTAATTTAGGGCGAGCGTTTTTTTATTTATCCCTAAAGGCACCCTCTTTAATTTCATCACGAGCGTATCAGTTTCTCAACCGATATCCCGAGGAGAATATCCAGGAAACAATCCCGAAAAGTAATATGCTAAAGAAACCAATCGCGGCCAAGGATAATGTGACGGGAACATCTGACACACCGAAAAATGCCCACCTAAATCCAGAGATAAGATATAGCGCGGGGTTAAACAGCGTTATCGTTTGCCATATCGGCGGTAATATTTTTATGGAATAGAAACTACCGCCTAAAAAAACAAGTGGCGTCAAAATAAGGGTCGGCACGATATTCAATTGCTCAAAATTTCGCGCACAAATCCCGATGATGAACCCCAGCAAGCTAAACGCGAAAGAAGTGATGAACAGAAACAATAACATCACAAACGGATGCAATATCGTAATAGGTACGAAGAGAAATGAGACCGCGAGAATAATAAGACCGAGCGCGATGGATTTTGTGGTTGCGGCACCGACGTATCCGACCACCATTTCCCATGGCGAGATGGGCGCAGACAGTGGTTCATAGATGGTCCCAAGATATTTTGGGAAATAAATGCCAAAGGAAGCATTAGCCACTGACTGCATAATGACAGTGAGCATAATGAGCCCAGGGACGATAAATACGCCATAAGGCACACTATCAATCATGGTCATTCGACTACCTATGGCCGACCCAAAGACAACAAAATAAAGAATGGTTGATATGACTGGCGACGCAATTGATTGCAGCGGTGCGCGAAAGGTTCGAGCCATTTCAAAATGATAGATGGCTCTCATTGCATAAATATTCAAGAGCTCCTCCCCTCTGCTACCAGACTGACAAAAATATCCTCTAAGGAGCTTTGGTATGTCTGAACGTCCCTTATAGCAATGTGTTCCCCGGTAAAGATACCTAATACAGCGTGGACATCTGTTTGCTTCCTGTTAGCGTCATACCGATAGACAAGTCGAGCACCACCATGTTCAAACTGAACATCGAAGCCCTTAAGACTTTCAGGAATCTCTGATATCGGCCTTTCCAATTCAATAAACAGCTGTTTTGTACCTAAGCGTTTCATTAATTCATTTTTCTCTTCGATTAAAATGATTTTTCCGCTATTAATTACAGCCACACGATCAGCTATCTCCTCGGCTTCTTCTATATAGTGGGTGGTCAGTACGATAGTGACGCCACGTCGTTTTAAGTCTTTAATGACCGTCCAGGTACTGTCTCTTATACACATCTGACGCTGCCGACGAATAGAGAGG
>CAJXPC010000126.1 GCA_913057845.1 uncultured Pseudomonadota bacterium | reverse complement strand
TCTCTATTCGTCGGCAGCGTCAGATGTGTATAAGAGACAGGTGTTACTCCATATTTAACAAAAAACTTTTTTAGGAGCGTCAAAGTGGCACCAAATACACCACTCGACATCACCACACGATCACCCGCCTGACAATGAGCCATCATGGTAGCCAAGATAGCTCCCATCCCCGACGCCATCGCCTCACAGGCTTCTCCACCTTCAAGAATTGCTAAACGCCTACAGAAAACATCGACAGTTGGATTGTCCACACGACCGTAAATAGACTGTCCGTTTTCATTGATGAATGCATCCGCCATTGAAGCAGCATCAGAGAATACGAAACTGGATGTAGCATACAGAGGCTCCGAGTGTTCGCGAGCTGGCGAGCGCTCAGAACCTGAGCGGATAGCTTGCGTCTCTATCTGCAAATCAGAGATGACTTCCTGCAAACGACGATCACGCTCCATCATAACCACTCCCCTCGAGCATGAAGATCGACATACCCTACCCGCTCGACAACTGGTTGACTGAGCGTCGAATGACGAATTGTTTTCATTGGTGAATCGCACCGATCAAATTGAGAGACGTCTCCGCAATAGCGCGCAACACTTCAGTCTGCTCCCCAATGGCCTGGGTCACCGTTATCGACACGCCTGTTTCCCGTTCAGCTTCTCGCACCAACTCGGGTACATCTTGTCTGACATGCCCACCTGCACCGAGAAACAAGGGCACCACCACAATTTCGCTTGCCCCGGATTTTATAACTTCTTGGCAAGCATATAAAAATTTCGGCTCCATATGATCAAGAAAAGACAGAGAGGCCATAGCACCCGAATGCTCTCGCAGCATCTCCAATATTTTGTCGAAAGGTTCTCGCCACCGAGGATCTCTCGCACCATGAGCTAAGAGTACGATCCCAACTGTCTTCTCATGCTGAGGCGTAATGGATATAGACATGGGTGGCTTACCAAAGATTTTCGAGCGCAAGGTGGCCGGGCTTCGATCGACGACTCACCGCATACCCATGATTTGTAAACCACTCGCGCGTGTCGTCACACATCTCAGGGTTACCACATATCATTATTCTGCTTCGTTCTGGGTCAAGCTCTACACCAACCTCTTGTTCCAACACGCCGCTCTCGAGCAAGGTGGGAATTCTTTCACTTAAACTGCCTGGTATTTTTTCTCGCGTGACAATTGGAACGAATCTGAATTTCTCCGAAAACTCCGAAAAATACTCGTGGGTCTTAAACCCCTCAATCGTATCCAGATAGGCGAACTCTTTAGCTTCTCGAACGCTATAGACAAGAACAATATTCTCGTATGCCTCCCAAGTGTCCAACTCGTGAAGGATGCTGATGAACGGAGCAAGACCAGTCCCCGTCGATAACATCCAAAGGTCCTTACCCTGTTCAAATCGCGTTGTTGTAAGGAATCCATAATTCATCTTTTCAACCAACACCTCATCACCCACTTTGAGCTTAGCCAATCGGCTTGTGAACTCTCCATCAGGCACAACAATCGAAAAAAACTCGAGATGTTCATCATAACTTGCCGAGACAATCGAGTAAGCGCGCCAAACAATGTCGCCATTTTCTTTTTTAATACCCAAACGTGAAAACTGTCCGGGCACGAACCGGTATCCGGAAAATCTTGTCAACTTAAAACTAAAAAGATTAGCAGCCCAAATTTGGAGCTCAATAATTTTCTCAGTTGTATATTTATCTGCCTGACTCATTTAGTAATCCTGTGATCTTAAAAATTAATCGAATATTTACTGGCGCGCCAATATCAGTTCCGATTGCGCTACCAGAGAAGCGCTCGATTCTCCGATAACGTCCTCATACACATCGCCAATTAAAAGTATTGAGGGTCCTCCCCCCAACTGTTTCGCTGCTGCTTTAATACCTGCCAACGTTGTTGGAACAATCCGACGATCTGCAAACGAAGCACTTTCAATAAATACTGCGGGCGTCGAACCCTTGTAACCCGAACGTAAAAGGGCATCTTGAATGGACCCAGCCTGTTTAGACGCCATATAAACAGCGATCGTCCCCCCCGCCGACGCAGGAGGTATCCATTCGTTCACGGGCTCACCATCTCCCACGCGGGGTGTGACAAAAACTACGCTACGGCTCACACCTCGTTTGGTTAACGAAACCCCAAGATCAGCACTCGCTGCGAATGCAGCACTGATTCCAGGGACAATTTCAAAAGAAATATCAGCTGCTTTCAGAGCATCTATTTCTTCCTGTGCTCGTCCAAACATCATGGGGTCCCCACCCTTTAGCCGCACCACTTTCTGGTATCTCGCAACGGCAGCCACCAACGTTCGGTTAATAAACCGTTGTGCGGTAGATGCGTAACCACATCGCTTCCCAACACTGACTAACTTAGCTTTTTTCGCGCACTCAAGAATCTCAGGGTTAACGAGAGCATCATAGAAAACAACATCGCATTCTTCAAGCAACCGAAGCGCTCTAACGGTCAACAAATCAAGGGCACCCGAACCGGCACCGACGATATAGACCTTACCTTTTAGCTTTTCCGCTCCGCGAATAACTGCTGGTTTATCGCGGTTCACTCTATTGTTCCTGCGGCTACTGTTCTGTTACTCACTTCATCAATAAGGATGAAGGCACCCGTACCACGATTTCGCTTAAAACTATCGAACGATAAAGCCGTCTGTGTTTTTAGACTGACCTGACCAATATCGTTCATGCACATACTCAAATGATCCGACGTACGTTCTAATGTTTCCACGTTCACAAGTTCGTTGATTGCCTTCAATCGAACCCTTGTAGCATTTGACATTTGTTTCATTAAGTAGGTTCGTGATAAATCCAATGGCGCTTCATCAAACCAACACAACTCTGCGTTAAATTCATTACTACTCAACATTGGATTATTCACATCAGTAAATAGGGCACCCCTAGACACATCGTAATCTTGATCTAAAAACAACGTTACTGACTCCTGAGTCAGTGCTGAATCTACTAATCTACGCGATGCTCCCAAAATACTGTTTATTTGAGCGCGGTGCCCACCAGGGCTGATGATAACCTCATCACCCACTCTTACTTCGCCTGAAACAACGAGACCTTGATAGCCTCTGAGATCGGCGCCATCGAATCCGGAATTAACTTGAATATTTTGCCGATTGAGCCGCATCACACGTTGAACCGAAAACCTAAATGGCAAATGTAATAAATCTTGAACAGTAGGTGCTTGCTCAAGATACTCAAGAAGCGTCGGTCCCTCATGCCAACTCAGCCGATCACCTCTGGACGTAATATTGTCTCCATCCAGCGCTGACACCGGCATTGAGTGAATTTTTGAGTAGCCAATTGAATGAGCGAGCTCCACGCACTCTCGCTCAATTTTTTGATAGACATCTTCTGAAAACCCTACTTTATCCATCTTATTCACGGCGAATAACACATGCGACACACCCACCCAATGCACAAGATACAGGTGTCTACGGGTCTGGGTCTTCACACCACTTTCAGCATCTATCAGAACAATTGCCAGATCAGCCGAGCTCGCAGCAGTGACCATGTTACGGGTGTACTGTAAGTGCCCGGGAGAGTCGCCAACAATAAACTTTCTGGCTGGCGTTGCAAAATAACGATAAGCCACATCAATCGTAATTCCTTGCTCTCGTTCTGCCAGCAAACCATCGGTGATAAGCGATAAATCGACTTCTTTCATACCACGCTTTTTTGAAGAAGCCTCCACCGCGGTCAATTGATCGACTTGTAAATTTTTACTGTCGTATAACATGCGTCCGATGAGGGTGCTCTTACCATCATCGACACTACCCGCCGTAATAAAACGAAGTAAGCCCGAAACGTTTATTGGATTATTCATTGGCATCAGAAATAGCCCTCTTTCTTTCTGAGTTCCATCGCCGCCTCACTAGTTTGATCGTCTAGCCGTGTAGCCCCCCGTTCCGTAACCTGTGTTTGAGCCGTCTCTAACAGAATCGCCTCAATAGTGGCTGCGGTGGATGCAACAGGTGCGGTACAAGTAATGTCACCAACCGTTCTAAATCGAACACTCATACGACTTATTTCATCACCCTCTTTCGCAGGCGTGAGTGACGTCACAGGTACGAGTAAATTATTCTTTATCACCACATCACGTTGATGCGTGAAATAAATTTCAGGCAGTTCAATTTCCTCGCGCTGGATGTATTCCCACACATCTAACTCGGTCCAATTTGAAATCGGGAAAGTTCGAATATTTTCGCCATCCGCCACCCTCGTGTTGTATATATTCCAAATCTCGGGTCTCTGATTCTTGGGATCCCACTGACCAAATTCGTCTCGGAACGAAAATATCCTCTCCTTAGCGCGCGCCTTCTCTTCGTCTCTCCGAGCGCCTCCAATGCAGACATCGAAGTTATGTTCACGAATAGCATCGAGCAAAGTAATCGTTTGATATTTATTCCGAGGCTCACCCTCATAACGCAACCGAACTCGCCCCTGCCTAATTGACTCTCCCACGGATCGCACAACCAGTTTCAAGTTGTTTCTCTTTACAACTCGATCACGAAAATCAAGCACCTCCTGGTAATTATGCTCGGTGTCGATATGCAGCAGCGTCAATGGCAGCGTCTCCGGAAAGAATGCTTTAAGAGCCAAGTGGAGTACCACTGCTGAATCTTTCCCTCCTGAAAACAACAAAGCAGGATTATTACATTCAGCGGCAACCTCTCGAAGAATATGTATTGCCTCCGACTCTAGAGCATCCAGATGCGTCCAAGTCGTTTTGTTTTTCTCATAAATCTCAATTTTTTCAATCACCGCGCTCATAGCTTATTACTCTCATCTCCATCATCACGTTCAGAGCTGCGGACCAAACGACCCTGGGCATCCACGTGCAAACCACATTCTTTATTTTTTAAGTCTTCCCACCACCAACGACCCGCTCTTTCGCTCTCGCCGGCTTTTATCGGCCGGGTACAAGGCGCACATCCGATACTGGTATAGCCTTGTTTATAAAGACCACTGATTGGTACAGAGTATTTCTCGATATACTCGAAAACCTCAGATGTACTCCAATCCAATATCGGGTTTAGCTTATAGAGGCCGTAAGTAGCATCCCAAGAGATTGCCTCTATGTTCGAACGCGTCACTAAGGATTGAGCAGAACGAAGACCCGTAATCCAAAGCTGCTTGCCTTCTAATCCACGCTTAAGCGGTTTCACTTTACGTATCTGGCAACACATCTGCCTAAGCTCTTTTGACCCGTAGAAACTGTTGACACCATGAAGATTGACGAAAGTCTCTACATCATTCGGCTCAGGAAACAACACCCGTATCCCTCGATTGTATTTTTGACGAGCCAAATCAATAACCTCATACGTCTCGTAAGGCAGACGACCGGTATCGAGTGTAAATACATCCACATCAAGCTCAGATCGCTCAATGAGATCAAGCAACACCATGTCTTCGGCGCTCAAACTGGTAGAAAAAGCAGATGGCTGGTGCGTCTCATTAGCATCGCGAAGCTGCGTCAAAGAGATGTCAATCTTTTGCGCGAGATCCACTAATCCGCTCCTATCTTTATAGGATTAGAAACGATCTTATATGCACTCGAAACCTTTTGATAAGAAACATCAAATTCATCAAAGGCTTTAAGTGACTCGGATACGTCCTGATCGGGCCGCATTACAAACACATTAAACCCACACCTCTCAAGATCTCGTAACTGATCTCTCAGGATATCGCCTATGGCAATGAGATCTCCCTGAAATTCAAAACGCTCTCTGACCAACCTAGCAAGGGAATAGCCACGCCCATCAGTAAACTG
>CAJXPC010000125.1 GCA_913057845.1 uncultured Pseudomonadota bacterium | reverse complement strand
ACGAGATGTAGAGAGGTCTCGTGGGCTCGGAGATGTGTATAAGAGACAGGCTCCGGGATCGCATTGTAAGTGCTTTAGAGGAAACAATATTGCCAGAACTGAGTTCTGTGATTGAGGAAGTCTTTTGGATGACTCCAGAGGACTTCGCGAAAGATTATCGCTCCATGCATGGTGCTGGTTTTTCTATCGAGCCTCGGCTCACGCAGTCAGCTTGGTTTCGCTTTCATAACCGGGACAAGGCGCTTGAAAATCTCTACTTTGTGGGTGCTGGCACCCATCCAGGGGCTGGATTGCCTGGCGTGGTCAGCTCCGCTAAAGTGGTTGAGGAATTGCTCACTGGGGTTGAGGTAGCGTCAGGGTCAGGTGGCTAATTGATGGCATCTTTGCGGCCTAACCGTGTTAGCTCAAGTCATTCGCAATCGCAACAGGTATTGGCCCGTCATGGAAAATCTTTTTACTGGGCAAGCAAGTTTCTGGGGGCTGATTTAGCTGATCGGGCAGCAAAGTTGTATTTATTTTGTCGATATGTGGATGATTTAGCCGATGGAGACCTACCTGATCGGCAGGAATCATTGAAAGATATTCGCCGCCGTCTAGAAGGCAATGTTATCGCCGTTGGGCCCGAAATTGAAGTATTTATGGAATTATCCAGTGCTTATAATATTCCTCTGAGTGCAGCGACTGAACTGTTAGATGGCATGCTTAGCGACCAAACGCCCACTGCTGTAGCTGATGAGGCTGAATTGTTAAGGTATTGCCATGCGGTCGCAGGCACAGTTGGTTTGATGATGTGTAGAGTACTGAATTGCGATGAATCACGGGCAGATAGCTTCGCTATAGATCTAGGCATCGCTATGCAGCTAACTAATATTTCCCGTGATGTGCTTGAAGATGCCAAAATGAACCGGCGCTACTTGCCAGCAAGCTGGACCAATGCCACCCCAGAACAGATCGCTGCTGCTGATGTGGATTGTCAGCAGGAGGTGGCGCAGGCCATCAGTCGGCTGCTAGATTTATCAGAACAGTATTATGCCAGTGCCCAGCTTGGCATTCGTCTATTACCTTTTCGCTCAAGATTATCCATAGCCATTGCTCTGCGCGTGTATCGCCAAATTGGTTGGGTACTTAAACGTCGCAAACTGGTATGGTGGCGTGAAAGGGTTATGGTTACAAGTTCTGAAAAATTATGGCTTAGCCTGCTTAGTATAGGTGATCTATGGCCTAAAACAGTACCTCCACACCAAGCTCAATTACATCAACATCTACAGGGATTAGCCGGTGTCCAGCCCAGATGAAACTATTCAACTAGACATCGCTATTGTGGGTGGTGGCAGTGCTGGAATGACACTTGCTACGAAACTAGAAGGTGTCTCGGCAACAATATTTGAACCCAAAACTCCTATTGAGCGCGATTGCAGTTGGGGCCTTTGGGCGCAAGCACCGCAACTAAAAGAGCTTAGCCCAGCCATACGTGGTAGCTGGAATCAATGGCGCTTAATCGATCATGCGGGTGAAATCATTCATCACAGCCATGAATATCGTTACGCTAGTCTTAGCGCCGCAAAATACCTACAGCATTGTGAAACCTTACTCAAAAGTCCAGAAATGATGGTTAGGGCCCCGGTGGAGAATATGCTTGGTGAAGGTGGTGGTGGACGATTTAGTGCCAATGGACAAAGCTATAACGCCAAGACTATATATGATAGCCGGCCACCAAAGTCAGAACCTCGAGCTTTGTGCCAGCATTTTATAGGCTGGGAGATCAAGCTTACATCGCCCATAGAAAACCCTCATATAGCGACTCTGATGGACTTTCGGGTAGACCAGTCACGTGGGCTGCATTTTATCTATGTATTACCTTATTCAGATCGACACTTATTGGTTGAATCGACCATGATATCAACCCAGCTTGAAGATAAAGAATGGTACCGTACCGCCATAAAACGATGGCTTTCTGAGCATGGGCTTGAGGTTGAGTCTCAGTTGAGTGAAGAATATGGCGTTATTCCCATGGCAAAGGTGCATCCTCACAACTCTGACGTAAACAATATTGGTGCGGCTGGTGGAGCAGTGCGTTTATCCTCTGGTTATGCCTTTAGTACCATTCAAGCACAGATGACTGCGCTTGCCGCTTCTATTGCCGCTGGCAAACGCACTGTGACCAAACCGTTTTCTAAGAGGTTGATTTTTTTAGATAACGTTTTTAACTGTGCCCTCAACGACCAAACTGATCATGGTGTGAGTTTGTTTATGGCCACCGCTAAAGCCCTTAATGCTGAGCAGTTCTCGCGTTTTATGTTGGGTAGGGCTGGCTTGGCTGAGTGGGTTAGAGTTATATTAGCGATGCCTAAATGGCCGTTTATCAAATCAGCGTTGAAGCAGTTATTGGGTCATGACTAGCTTAGATCTAGTTGCTATTGGTGCAGTATTGCTTGTTGGAGTGCCTCATGGCGGTCTTGATGGGGCAGTGGCGCGCCGCATTGGCTGGCCCAAGGGTGTTTTGGCATGGATGGGGTTCAATCTTAGTTATGTATTACTTGCTGGATTGGTGGCGTGGATTTGGTGGCAGTGGCCCATACTTAGTTTGTATGTTTTCCTTATTATTTCAGCATTGCACTTTGGTGCGAGTGATATCGCTCTCACGGCGTCATCTAGTGCAGAAAAACCCTTCATGCGATGGCTACCGCTAATCACGCATGGCGGCTTGGTGTCTATTGCTATCCCTAATTTTCATGCCAGCGCGGTGCAACTTCTGTTTGCTTTATTGGTTGGTGACATAGGAGGGACTATGCTCATTAATAGCATCAGTATGCTCTTTCTGCCCTGGCTCATCTGTTTGGCGGCCTACTGTGTTTATGCTGTCATATACCCCGTATGGCGTAAACCACTGCTCAACCTTGGTATATCATTACTACTTGTTTGGTGGCTGTCGCCCCTCATCAGTTTTGCTGCCTATTTTTGTTTATGGCACAGTCGCAGTCATATGTTACGCACATGGCACAGTCTTAAAGATGAAGGTGAGCGCCTGCGTAGTTTCATTGAAGCTGTGGTTTATACTCTTTTGGCATGGGCGAGTGCGCTGGTCTTTTTTCTAATGTCTGAGGGGGCGCTCACGACGGTGTTAATGCAAATCACCTTTATCGGACTTGCTGCGCTCACGGTGCCGCATATGTTGCTGGTTGATCTGGCTGATAAATTGAAAAAATCTCACGGTTGAGTAAAAGGAATCAGTATCGAATGCTGATATTATCAAAATCAACTGCAGTTAGCCTATCCTAGACCAAATTCAAATAAAAGATGGTTAATAGTCGGTTGTCATACTGGGACCAGGAGTGGTTTTGTGAGTGTTCAACTGTTAATAGCAGAGAATATCTAAATGATTAACTTTAAGAAAAGATGCTTTTTGTTCCAACTTGCTGGCTTAACACTTTATTCTGCTGCTAATTCTGTTCATGCTGGAGTCACACCACCACAGAGTTTAGGCCCCTTTTACCCCTCGCAACTGCCGCTAGATAGCGATTCAGATCTAACTTTTGTAGAGGGGAGGGACGGCAGGGCAGCCGGTCGAGTCACCAATCTACATGGACAAGTATTTACCGTAAATGGAAGTCCCCTCCCTAAGGCGCAGATAGAAATTTGGCAGTGCGATGCATTTGGCGCATATCATCATCCGAGGGATGGTGGTGGTATTGATCCCTTTTTTCAGGGGTATGGAAAAACGATCGCAGATGATGAGGGACGATACCGCTTTAAGACGATTAAACCAGTAGCCTATCCGGGGCGTGCACCACATATTCATTTGCGGGTCTCAACGAGTTCAAAAGCACTAGTAACTCAAATTTACATCAGAGGTAACGCTGAGAATCATAATGATTTTCTCTTGAACTCTATTTCTGACGAAGAGGCAAGACAATCCCTCGTTATAGTTTTTGAGAAGGATCCTGTTAGAGCTACTGATGATTTAGTTGCCATATTTAATCCTGTGATGGGCTGACAAAAACAATATGGGATATGAAAAAATTTATTGTCTGCAACCTAAGCTAAAAGGATCGGGCCTCATCAGTCAGAATGGATTCTTTAAGAAGCAACGACGGGCACGGCCAAGACATACGGTCAAGACACCTAAGCATGTGGTGCTCAAGCAGATTTTGATTTTCATACCGTGTAATATTTTAAGAGAGATGATTGAAGAGTTTAAGATAGTTAGGTTAAGAATTATGAGATTTTCAGTTGTGTTAACTGCGTCAAGTATGTTTTTGACTGATTGTGGATCAAACGAGTCACGCTACAGGTCATAATATGATGCGCGTCATGGCATTTATAGGCGTTGTAGGTTGGATCATGCTGGTGGTACCTGAGCTGCATTTTTTGTATAAGCATTTGATACCTGCGCTTGGTGATGGCAAATATCTCGCTTTTGTGGTGATGGGGGTTGCGATGTTCTTTTGCCTGCCGATAGTCCTGACCCGAAAGAGCTTCTCAGCGTTGTTGCCAGCCAAATGCCAAAGCCTGATTGAAAAACTAATAATGGGGCTTTTATGCGTCCTGTCTGTGATGGTTTCGCGGTGCTTTATGCAGTGACCAGTAACCGTACCTGTTGAAGTGAATTTCTCAATAATTCCCCTGCCGTCGTTCTGGTTGCTGGGGGAGGGATAAAATAAGCATTATAAAAACTATAGTCGCTAGTGAATGATATTTTTTTCTAATTGGCATATCGTTTATGCAGTTGTCGGCGTCATATCTCAATTATTTTTAGTTGTTATTGCTTGAGGAGTTCTTATGTCTAAACACATCCTTAATTTGTGCATCGCAGTCTTTTTTCTAACTCTATCCTTAGTATTCATTTTGGGGGGGATGAGGATTGAAAAAACTTTAAACCAATATGAAGAGAATATGGCTATCCAAAAAGAAGTTTATGAGGATATGAAATCGTTTAATGGTCTTTTGTACGAAGGTGCTTTAGCGTTTGGAGCGAGGGTATTGTCCTCAGAGGGCGTTATGTCTCAACTTGAGGCGGATAAGATTGTTGAAGAATCAATTAGTAGAATCGAGGAGAAAGATAATAGATTGGGGCAAATTGCAAAATCAATGAACCATGCGGCAATAAGGCGTCGATAATGTTTATGCATCTATTAAGTAAATCGTTTCTCGTTTATGTTTTTTTTGTATCTCCCTAAAAAAATTAAATAAGTTACTCAATGAATGTTGCTGAGTGAAAGGTTAGGGGAGATGAGTAGATGAAGTCGGTCAGATCAATTTGTTTGGGTTGAAGTGGCTTTTATTTTTACTTTTTAAAATCAAATCAAATTAAATAAAATCATGTTAGATGGGAAAATTATATTTGTTACGGACGCTTTTCTGCGGCGGAGTTTTTTTGATGCTGTATGTTGTGACTCAGGTAAATCAAGCTTTAGGTGAAGATCATCTACTAAAGTACGATTGCGACACTTGGGATCATGGGTTTATGGTGATCAATCTGTCACAGAAAAAAGTCTATTTTCTAGAGGGGGTTACTATTTTTACCGATACACCTCCTGATCGAAGCGAGTTCTACGCTTCCTCTGAAGATGATGACTACAGCGTGAGACTATGGTTGAAAGACTTTGATCCGTATTTAGAGAACCCTGCGTCCTCTTTTTCGTTCACTTGGAGCGTGGATGTGATGAATGGCTCTGAGGAACTGATTGGTAATAATTACACCGAGGGATTTTGCACACGTGTGTCTCACCATTGAGGTCATTTTTTGTATCTCCCAAGCTACCTATAGATCCTGTCTCTTATACACATCTCCGAGCCCACGA
>CAJXPC010000124.1 GCA_913057845.1 uncultured Pseudomonadota bacterium | reverse complement strand
CTGCAGGAGCAGCGTCGACGAGATCGTCCACGTGGTGCTTTTCGCTCCGATCTGATGTTGAAATTTTTGATCGCTGAATTTGCGAAACACAATAAGCTTTATGAACTTTCTGCGGAGACATTGGTGGATATACTCCGGATTGAGGAGCGAGCTGACATCGCAGAGATGGCCGCCGATGCCGCGAATGTTGCGCGGAGGCTGGACCTTGCTCTAGAGGCCGCAAAAGTTTGGTTTCGATTAGACCCCGATTCAATCAAGGCTAAATTTGTCTACTTGACGGTGATTCTGAGGAACAACGAATTTGATGTTGCCCGACCTTTAATTCGAGAGTTTTTGGCCAATAATGAGAGCGCTATAGATAAAAAACTTCAATATTTAGGCGACTTGGTAGGTAGTGCACAGAATCGAGAGGGTGGATATCGATTTTTATCAGAAGTCACATTAAGCTTGCCAGATTCTGCGCTTAAATCGTTATTACTTGGTCAGTCGGCTTTGAGAGCCGGATTTGCTGAACAAGCCAGCATGCATGCTGAAAAAGCATTGGGTTTTCAGCCCCGCTCGGAGGATGCTGCTTTATTGCAGGCTTCCGCGCTAAGAAAAATTGACAGCGCTCAATCCATTAAATTCCTATCTGAATTTCTTGAGTTTCACGCCGATGCGGGTGTTGTGCGGGCGAGTGTCGTAGGGGATTTAATTCGAGAAGAGCGCTACGAGGATGCGATTCCTCATCTGCAGTATATGGTGCGAGATGATGCCAGTAACGCCAATGTGCGGTTTACTCTGGCGCTAGTAATGTTCGAGGTCGAAAGGTTTGAAGAGTCAAAAGATCGGGTTCATCGAGCTCTTTCTCTAGGGTACGAAGATCGAGCCTCTGCCTATTTTCAATTAGGCCTCATTGATGAAAAATTAAATTCTATTGAAACGGCTAAAAATTGGTTTTCTAGTGTGCCTAAGGGCGAACGATTCATTGAGGCGCAATCGCATTTGGCGAAGCTTAAGTTGGTCTCAGAGGGTCTTGAGTTGACAATCGATTACCTCAAGCAAAGGGCGAGCGAGACCCCAGAACATTTTGTCGCGTTTGTTGAGTTGCAAGGCATGATGTATCGAGAGTCGGGGAAGCTTGAAGATTATTTTCGTGTTCTTGACGAAGGATTGAGCGCGAGGTTGAATGAGCCTAGTCTCTTGTACAGCTCGGCTATGGCGGCAGAACAAATTGGTCGCCTTGATATTTTAGAGATAAGACTGAGACGTTTGATTGAGTTGCAGCCAAATAACGCGCAGGCCTACAACGCGTTGGGATACACCCTTGTAGATAAAACGGATCGATTCGATGAGGCTAAAACGCTGCTTATCCGTGCGCTTGAATTGTCTCCAGATGACCCTGTATTTATCGATAGCATGGGCTGGATTGAATTTAAGCTGAAAAATTACGATAAAAGCATCGTGTTGTTGCAAAGAGCCTATGAGCTCGAGCCTCATCCCGAAATAGCGGCTCACTTGGGCGAAGCGCTTTGGGCTGTAGGTCTTGAGGTTGACGCTAAATTCGTTTGGACGAGCGCTTTAGACCAATTTCCGGACAACGATGTTTTGCTCGACACAGTGAAGCGGTATGGGGGTGATTAAGGCCTGGGCATTTTGTGCGGTTCTGAGTGTCGTTGTGACAGGTTGTTCGCTATTTCAAGAGAAGAAACTGCCGACGACCCAGTTCGTGTACGACGAATTTGAAGTCTCGGGTCGTATTGCCGCGAAGATGGGAAAAGAGGGCTCCTCGGCTCGAATCAAGTGGAGTCATCGCGCTGATATTGATGCTGTTGATGTTTACGCGCCTACGGGGTCGATTATTGCTGTGATATTGGTCTCTCCTCGTGAAGGAGCTGTCTTGGAGACGAAAGATCAGGTCTATGAAGCGCCTTCGGTAGAAGAGTTAACCCAGCGGGTGCTGGGTTGGAGTTTGCCTCTAAATGGATTGAAGTATTGGGCTCGAGGGCGAGTAAACCCCGAGGTGGCTGTGGATCATTTGGCCGCAAGAGATAGCCAACAACGCTTGACCTATCTCGAGCAAGATGGGTGGAAAATTACTTTCGAGCAATACGCTGAGGGGTCTATGCTTCCTCGAGTCATGAGACTTGAATTTGAAGATCTCAAAATTCGGTTTGTCTTAGACAAATGGATAAGGCTTGATTTGTGACGATGAGGGAGGGCTTTGATTATTTTCCGGCGCCGGCAAAGCTTAATTTGCTTTTACGGATTATTGGGAAACGAGATGATGGTTATCATTCGCTTCAAACCGTATTTCGGCTGATTGATTTTGCCGATTCAATTGGGTTTAGATTAATACCTCAAAATGAGGTGCGGCGGGTGTCGCACCATTCTTGGTCTGATGCTGATGATTTGTCGGTCCGGGCCGCGCGATTGTTGGTCGAGCGCTATTCTGTCAATCAAGGTGTTGAACTGGATGTGTTGAAACGTATTCCGCATGGAGGTGGCCTCGGAGGTGGCAGCTCAGATGCGGCAACGGTTCTTTTGGTGATGAATAAGCTGTGGGCGCTTAATCTCACAAGACGGGAGTTACAGGAACTTGCTGTTTCACTTGGTGCTGATGTGCCATTTTTTATCTTTGGACGCAATGCTTTTGCTGAGGGAATCGGTGAACAGTTCTCCCCGATGGACCTTGGGGAGGCTTGTTACTTGGTTGTTCATCCAAACTGTTCTGTATCCACGGCATCAGTGTTTGGTGACTCGGAATTGACACGAAATTCCAAACCCATCAAAATAGCGGACTTTTCCTCACATGAGGGCCGAAATGATCTGCAGGATACGGTATGTCGTTTGTATCCAGAGGTGCAGTCGGTGCTAGAGTGGTTAGGGCAGCACGGGCCAGCTGCAATGAGCGGGTCGGGGTCAAGTATATTCTGTCCGTTTGCGGATCCAGAGCGAGCTAAGGCACTACTGACGAAAGTGCCGCCGTGCTGGTTCGGGTTCGTGGCTCGAGGATTGGATCACCATCCGTTATTTGATTTGACGGGTGATTAGGCAGACAAGTTTTTGGGGAGTAGCCAAGTTGGTTAAGGCACTGGATTTTGATTCCAGCATGCGAAGGTTCGAATCCTTCCTCCCCAGCCATATTTCGAGCTGAAGCGATAGTTTTTAAAGCGTTTTAGCTTCATCTCATTAATCATTGCTTCGTGCTGCTGGTTACTGCAGAGCGAACTAAATTAGGACTTTTCCTGGAGAGCGGCGAAAGTATGGCCTACGAAAGTTTGATGGTATTTACTGGGAATGCGAATCCCATCCTAGCGGCGCAGGTTGCTAAGCATTTAAATATCGGCATGGGTCGTGCTACCGTCGGGAGGTTTAGTGACGGCGAGGTGATGGTCGAGTTGCTTGAAAACGTGCGCGGGCGAGATGTGTTCGTCCTTCAGTCAGCATGCGCCCCGACTAATGAAAGTTTGATGGAAATATTATTGATGGTTGACGCGCTCAAGCGATCTTCAGCCGGACGCATTACAGCAGCCATACCTTATTTAGGATATGCCCGACAAGATCGTAGGCCGAAGTCTGCGCGAGTGGCGATTAGCGCTAAAGTTGTGGCTAATTGCCTCCAAGCTGCCGGAGTAGATCGACTGTTGACGATGGATCTGCATGCAGATCAAATTCAAGGATTTTTTGATATACCGGTGGATAACGTTTATGCGGCACCAGTCCTCCTGGGGGATATCTGGAAGTGTGGCTATGAGGATTTAATCGTTGTATCTCCTGATGTTGGCGGCGTTGTGCGTGCAAGGGCGCTAGCAAAAAGACTTGAGTCGGATTTGGCTATTATCGATAAGCGTCGCCCTAAACCTAATGTATCCACCGTGATGAACATCATTGGTGAGGTGAGTGGTAGAACGTGTGTTTTGATGGATGATATGGTCGATACGGCCAATACTCTTTGTGAAGCAGCCGCCGCACTTAAGAGAAATGGGGCTAAGAAGGTTCTTGCCTATTGCACGCATCCAGTTTTATCAGGAAAGGCGATTGAGAGAATTGCGAGTTCTGAGATTGATGAGTTGGTTGTAACCGACACCATACCGCTTACAGATGAGGCTCGAGGGTGTGACAAGATTCGTCAATTATCAATCGCTAATCTTTTCGCTGAAACAATACGTCGTATTAGTAATGAGGATTCTGTTTCGTCGTTATTCATTGATTGAAGAACGATATTTTTTGCTGGGTTAAACTGGCATTTTGGTACGGGGGTCGAATTGGTCGCGATGAGGTTCCCATTTAGATTGGAGAAGTAATATGTCAGATATCAACATGAAAATAAATGCTGAAGTTCGGTCTGTGCAGGGAACGGGTGCGAGCCGCCGTCTCCGCAGAGCGGGCAAGGTCCCGGGTGTGGTCTATGGTGCTCAAGAGGGAGCTAATATGATCGAGCTCGACCACAAGGAAACCTTAAGACAATTGAAAAAAGAAGCATTTCACGCTTCGATTTTAGATATGTTGTTAGATGGGAAACCGCAAAAAGTATTGCTTCGAGATTATCAAATGCATCCTTGGAAAATGGAGGTGTTGCACGTTGATTTTCAGCGAATCTCGGCTAAAGAGAAAATCACCATGCGTGTGCCGCTTCACTTCATCAATGAAGAGGATGCGCCTAGCGTTAAGCTGGGTGGGGGCGTTGTGAATCACATTGAGTCTGATGTCGAAGTAATCTGTCTGCCAGGCGACTTGCCTGAGTTTATTGAGGTTGACTGTGGCGCACTTGAGATTGGGGAGTCGATTAATTTGTCTCAGCTGAATCTTCCATCAGGTGTTGAATCGGCTCACCTTGGACGAGGTGGAGAGGATCTCGGATTGGTTGCAATACAAAAAGCCCGTGGAGCTAGTGCGGACGAAGAAGCATCAGATGCTGATTCTTCTGAGGGTGAGAATGCTGACACAACAGAATCGGCAGATGAAGATAAAGGTGCGTCGAGCGAGACTTAATTTTTATCGACCGTGCTTAAATAGCCGAGCACCATTGGATGCTCGGCTTTTTTTATAACTGGGATGTCGGGTAAAATTTGAGTATGAAACTACTCGTAGGATTGGGGAATCCAGGTGGCAGGTACGAAGCGACTCGACACAACGTCGGCTTTTGGTGGTGCAATGAGTTGGCTGCTGAGTTAGCGATTGTATTTGAGCATCAGTCAAAATTTTTCGGTGATGTGTCGCGAATCAAGATGAATGGCAGTGATGCTTGGGTGTTAAAGCCGCAGACCTTCATGAATGAGAGTGGCCGTGCGGTGCAGTCGATGTGCCGTTTCTATGACATTGACGCGAGTGATGTTTTGGTGATCCACGATGATCTTGATTTAGAGCCTGGTGTCGTTAAGCTCAAACATTCTGGAGGGCATGGTGGACATAATGGGATTCGGGACATCGGTCGTCATGTGGGTCTTGATTTTTGGAGATTAAGAATCGGAGTCGGACATCCTGGGGATAAACGATTGGTGTCTGATTATGTGCTTCATGCGCCTCAACAAAGCGAGACAGTTTTAATTGACGAGGCGATACAACGATCGCTGAAAGTGAAACAAGACATTATGGCGAGCGCGATGAGCCAGGCTATGTTGGTTTTGCATTCATCTAACGCAAAGTCCTAACCGAACGAGTGTTTATTGAGGGAATAAGAATATGAAGTGTGGAATCGTAGGGCTTCCAAATGTGGGGAAATCGACCCTATTTAATGCGTTGACCAAAGCGGCGATCTCGGCTGAGAACTATCCATTTTGTACGATTGAGCCCAATGTTGGTGTCTGTCTCTTATACACATCTCCGAGCCCACGAGACCTCTCTACATCTCGT
>CAJXPC010000123.1 GCA_913057845.1 uncultured Pseudomonadota bacterium | reverse complement strand
TACACCTCTCTATTCGTCGGCAGCGTCAGATGTGTATAAGAGACAGCTCTAACACAGTGGCACAATTTCGCCTGGCGTAACTCTCTATAAAACTTTGCTCAACAGAACTTAGTTCGGGGTACTTCAGAACATACAACCGTCTTGTCTCTCGTTCTAACAGACGCGATAAGCGATAACGATAGGCGTATTGTTCGGATGCTCTTCCCTCTCGAATTCCAGAAAAAGCATTCCACGTATCAAATAACAATCGCGCTTCAAATCCAACGAGCTTTTGGGAACGAGTTTGATAGGCCTGGGTAAACCGATCGCTCAACGCCTCCAAGTCTAGATTGATGCCAGGTTGGTATAAGTCTAACTCGCCGATCAGCTCAGCCATGTCAGTTGCCAAATTCCAATTATTGCCCTGATCTAGCCATTGATGCTTCTCGAGTTCGTGGTAAATCAGAAGCTCACGGTAACGCTTGGTTTCAACCCCAAAAGGCTGGGGCACTTGGCGCGACCAAGCATCAAAGGTAGTAAAAAAGGGGAGAAGCACTCCGGTGCCAGCCAATGCCATCAAGCGATGTGAGCAAGCAGAAGCTGAGCTTAAAGAGGGCAAGACAACAACAATGTCGGAAAAATCAAAACTGCCATCAGAATCTGATCCAGTTAGAATCTGTGAGGCTAGCACATCAATCAGCTGGTGAGGCCATACCTTTTCGTGTCTTAAAATTCCTTCCATAGAACCTAACTTATACTAGGTGCGGACTTACCTTTCCAGTAGATCTCGCTTATTCGGCTTGTTTTGCCACTCTGCAGCATCAGGAGGCGCATCCTTGCGCTCAATAATACTAGGCCACTGCTTCGCCAATTCGGCATTCAGTTCAATAAAGTCTTTTTGATCCTCTGGCACATCGTCATCAGCGTAAATTGCCTCTTCGGGACACTCTGCAACACAAAGTGTGCAATCGATGCATTCATCCGGATCGATGACTAACATATTCGGCCCCTCTCGGAAGCAATCCACAGGGCATACATCCACACAATCCGTCCACTTGCATTTGATGCAAGTCTCAACCACAACATAAGTCATTGAATCGCCTTAGAATATTTTGACATTAAACTCAACCTAACGGCAGTATTCTAACAAATTGAGAATCGCCTATCGAATAAAGTCTTATTATAAAACTTAAAGCTTCATCTTTGAGCAGTTCATGCCTCCATTGAGTGATGACAAATAAACAATCCGAATACAAAAATATGTTTTATAATGTGTTTTCAGTCAGCAGAATTTCCGGCTGGTGGTGCGAAGAGCTCCAATAACAAAAGTGTCGAGTTTGTGAAGTTTCCAAACTTAAATTCCCAGACAAATTCTTTTTTACAAACCTAAACTGGATGTTTTAATAATGAGTGAAAAAATTCATCACGTGACAGACGACTCGTTCGAAGACGAAGTTCTTAATTCTGAATTACCTGTTTTAGTTGATTATTGGGCTGAGTGGTGCGGGCCATGCAAAATGATTGCCCCCATTCTTGACGAAGTGGCTGCCGAATATTCTGGAAGACTAAAAATTGCCAAACTGAATATCGACGAAAATCAAGGAACACCGCCTAAATTCGGCATTCGGGGAATCCCAACCTTAATGTTGTTTAAAGCAGGGAACGCTGAAGCAACTAAGGTAGGCGCACTTTCCAAATCTCAGCTGACGACCTTCATCGACAGTAACATTTAGCCCTCACCTCTCGGCGACTTTACGATTCCAATTTGCAACAATTGATTCTTTAAAATTTTCCGCTAACTTTTCTCCCTCCTTTTATTTATTCATTTTATGCATCTATCTGAGTTAAAAGACCTCCACATTAGCGAGCTAATTGAAATGGCCACCGCTAATGACATTGAAAATGCTAATCGTCTGCGCAAGCAAGATCTCATATTCGCCCTATTGAAAAATCATGGGAAAAAAGGTGAAAGCATTTCGGGTTCTGGCACGCTAGAAGTCCTTCCAGATGGGTTTGGTTTCCTGCGCTCTCCTGACACGTCATATCTAGCGGGTCCAGACGACATCTATATCAGTCCGTCGCAGATAAGAAGATTTAACCTGCATACAGGAGATTCCGTCGAGGGAGAAATCAGAACACCAAAAGAGGGAGAGCGTTACTTTGCCCTGGTTAAGGTGGACAAAGTCAACGATGAGGTGCCAGAAAACAGTAAACACAAAACACTTTTTGAAAACCTAACACCACTCTTTCCAACAGATAGGCTTCAAATGGAAAGAGACATTAAATCTGATGAGAATTTAACGGGTCGGATTGTAGATATCATTGCCCCAGTCGGAAAAGGACAAAGGGGACTGCTCGTCGCCAGCCCGAAAAGTGGCAAAACAGTCATGCTTCAGCATATTGCCCATTCAATTGCATCAAACTACCCAGATGTTTATCTCATCGTGCTTCTCATTGACGAGCGACCAGAAGAGGTAACCGAAATGCAACGTTCGGTGCGTGGAGAAGTCGTATCATCAACCTTTGATGAGCCGGCAACACGACACGTACAAGTAGCAGAAATGGTCATGGAAAAAGCGAAACGTCTTGTTGAAAGTCGAAAAGACGTTGTTATACTTCTCGATTCAATCACCCGCCTCGCTCGTGCTTACAACACTGTTGCACCAGCCTCAGGGAAGGTACTAAGCGGTGGCGTGGATGCCAACGCACTCCAACGACCGAAACGTTTCTTTGGTGCCGCAAGAAATATTGAGGAAGGCGGATCACTCACAATTATTGCAACCGCACTTGTCGATACCGGCTCTCGAATGGATGATGTTATCTATGAGGAATTTAAAGGGACGGGTAACATGGAGATTCATCTCGATCGAAGAATGGCCGAGAAAAGAATCTATCCATCTATTAATGTGAATCGATCCGGAACCCGTAAAGAAGAACTCTTGCTAGAGCCGGAAATATTGCAAAAAGTATGGATTCTGCGAAAACTTCTCTACCCCATGGATGAATTAGAAGCAACTGAGTTCTTAACCGGAAAGGTAAAAGCAACCAAGAATAACGACGAATTCTTTGATAGTATGAAAAAAGGTTAAATCATAATTGCATGATTTCTTGTAAAATTACTTATTTTCCGGGATAATTACTTCCCTTTTCAAGGATACCAAAATCAAAATAAGCAACGCTTGGCGCAAATTCCGCCACAATATTTTTTAGGATTATTACAAAATGAAAGCAGACATCCATCCAGGCTATGCCCCAGTCACAGTGACCTGCAGTTGCGGAGAGATTTTTCAGACTCGCTCAACAAGCAGTAAAGACATCTCAATTGAGGTCTGTTCTGTCTGCCACCCTTTTTACACAGGGAAACAAAAGATCGTAGATACAGCAGGAAGAGTCGAGCGATTCAAGAAAAAGTATGCAAATCTCGGGGTCAAAGCCGGAAAGTAGTCGGATTGATTTTAGGTATGATATTGAAAGGCAGCCAAGGCTGCCTTTTTTTTTAATACGGAATAATTTTAACGTTTTTGAATAAACCCTCGGAACACCTTAATCTTAATCGCACAAAATTACGATGCTGAGACCAGGATCTTACTTTAGGCACGAACAAACGGCAGTCAGCATCAGTAATAATCCGATGTTGCTCACTGCTCTGCTTTGCATCGCTTGGACAATATTCGGACTCATTGGTCATGATCCTTGGAAATCAGAAGAAGCAGTACTCGTTAGTCATTTAGTGCGATTCACAAGCGGTGATTTCTGTCTTGACCTATTAGCTATAAACGGACTGCCGCTGGCTGGGCCACTGTTCTATGCGACCGCACTTGGTTTTATGGAGGTTTGGGGCTCTCTTCTCACACCTCATGACGCTGCTAGACTCGCCCTATCTATCTGGCTTTTGTCTGCGATCCTGTTTACTGGCCTCACAGGCAGTGAGTTATGGGGACGAACTCAATCCTGGATAGCACCTCTACTCCTTATAGGGTCTGTAGGACTCTTAGTTAAATCACATCAGCTATCAGCCACTCCAGTACTCATCTCTGGGCTAGCAATCTTCTTTTATGGTCTTGCCACCGCACCACGGAGATCGATGGTTGGTGGAATATGGTTAGGAATCGGGGTCTCAATTATTCTCTTAGGGACTACCGCTCAGAATGTGGCTATCCCTCTTCTTACCATTGTTTTGATGTCACTCGTGAATTTTAGATACCGTGGATTGAGGTTTATATCCTCCCTAGCAATTGCAGGTTTAATCGTCATCGCGTCTGCGGGAATATGGCTTACTATCCTTCATCAAAGCGATTCAACGTTCCCAGCACGCTGGATTGCTCATACTTGGTCAGGATCAACTGATTCATTTAGGGTTCCCTCCTTTAATGACATTATTTATCCGGCTTCGGTATTGCCATGGTTCACTTGGCCCACTTGGATCTTCTTGATTTGGTCACTATGGGTTGAAGGAAGAGAAGGGCTAAAACGCAAAGAACTACAATTACCCATCGTACTGTGGATAACAATCACCTTAGTTTTAGCGTTCACCAACATAAACAAAGAATCTGGGCTAGCCCCAATCTTATTACCTTTTGCTTTAATTGGATCCATTGCCGCGGGACGAATACCTAGAAGTGTTGGCAACGCACTTTACTGGTTTTCGATTATGGCCGCAGCATTCTTCACTGTGGCAGCCTGGATTTATTTTTCAGCATCCTATTACGGATTTCCACAAAAGTTATCTGAACACCTACTGCAATTGCAACCCGGGTATATATCTGAAAATAGAAATGTTGCCGTATTAGTCGCAGCCCTGATTACTGCGACATGGTTTTTACTACTTTTCAACATCAAGAGGCGACCCGAAAGTGCTATTTTGGTCTGGGCGATCAATTTGACAGTCGGGTGGATCCTGACTGTATTACTGCTTTTTCATTGGATAGACGAACGGAAGACGTATGCGCCAATGGTTCACTCAATGATGAAACACATCGAACCAAATTACGGCTGTATCATTGCCCAAGTAGGTCCTGCGCAAAGAGGTTTAATCCATTATTTTGGGGAAATTGCAACCACCGATATTTATATAGAAAACCATGGTCAAAGCTGTGACTACCTAATCTACCAAGACATTTCGGGCGCTGACAATCACATTGGATTACCTTGGCATATGATTTGGGAAGGTGGCCGCACAGGGGACCGAGTGGAGCGCTATAGACTATACAAGAGAGAAATAGGTTTAAATTAGTGGAAAACACAGTGCAACGATTTTTGTTTGAGCACTCGAACATACGCGGGGAGATTGTAAGCCTCGACAGTTCTTGGAAAAGTGTTTTAGAGCGTAGGAACTATCCCCCTTCAGTCAGAAAGTTGTTAGGGGAAATTACTGCGGCTACAGCATTGCTATCTGCAACAATAAAACTTGATGGGACCTTATCGATCCAATTTAAAGGCCAATCCTCGCTACTATTATTGCTCGCTGAAACTTCGGGGATATCTAGCTTTAGATCTACCGCAAAGTGGCGTGATAATAAAGAACTTGCAGAACCTAATATAAATCTCCTGGCGCAAGGGACGCTCGCGGTAACCATTACTCCAAAAAAGTCAGGGCAGGCCTACCAAGGCCTCGTTAATGTGGACAGCGACTCTATTCAGAAATCTCTAGAAGACTACATGCAACAGTCCGAGCAATTGACTACGCGACTATGGCTTGCCTCAAATGACCAAAAGGCTGCAGGCATCTTACTGCAAAAGTTACCCATGGAACATCGTGACGAGTCTGACGATTGGCATCGGATCACGACTCTCGCGTCTACAATTACAAACGAAGAATTACTAACCCTAGACCTGTCTCTTATACACATCTCCGAGCCCAC
>CAJXPC010000122.1 GCA_913057845.1 uncultured Pseudomonadota bacterium | reverse complement strand
AAGAGACAGGACTTGTATTTTTGCCGGCTTACCGTCATCTTCGGGAAGATATAATCCGTGGAGCTCTCCCCAGTCGTCCGAGGGTCGAACGGTGAGCACTTGTACTTTTAGCCTTGGCGCTTTGATTTGTGACACAACCTCGTCGGCAATGGCCTGACATGTGTTTTCAATTTCGGATAAATCTTCGCTGATTAGCAGTTCTTCTAGCGCGGTTGAGGCGCTTTGAAGTTGAGCAACTTCTCGAAGCGTCAAGTATTTAATGTCATCACTTTGTCGATAAATACTCTGTTGTCTTGACGTTAAACGATTATAAAAATTAAAAACCACTGTTTTTATCCTTACTTGTCTAAGCTTCAACCAAATCCTGATTATAGAGTTTTGAACGGTGCGCGGGTAGTGAGGCTATCATGATATTCACTGATGGCGGTTCCTTCGCGAGATAAAAAATTCTCAACGGCATCAGAGAATTGAGGGTGCGCTAACCAGTGAGCCGAGTTGGTTGCTACGACTTCTAATCCGCGAGATAGTTTATGCTCGCCTTGTGCTCCCCCTTCGAATGTTCTATAGCCATGCTGAATCGCATACTCTATGGTTTGGTAGTAACAGGTTTCAAAATGTAGGCCTGGCACGTACTCGTTCGCTCCCCAGTAGCGCCCTAGAATTTTATCGTTGCTGAGTAAATTTAAAGCGGCAGCAATTCGCTTGCCATTTCTCGTAGCGATGATGAGGAGAGTATTTTTACCGATTCTTTTTTTGAGCGCCAAGAAAAAATCAAAATTCAGATACGGGTTTGTTCCTCGAATGGCATAAGTGTGGTGATAGCAGTCGTAGAAAAACTGCCATTCGGTGTCGGTCGCTTGATCTCCGGAAATGACGTCAAATGTGATACCGTCATCGGCAATTCGTCTTCGTTCTTGTTTTATTTTTTTTCGTTTGGCTGACCTCATGAAAGATAAGAAATGCTCGAAGCTTTCGTAATCTTGGTTGGTCCAATGAAACTGAATGGATTTCCTCGTCAAGCAGCCGGTATGCCCCCAAATCTCTAAGTCACTCAGTTCGGGGTACAAACAATGAAAGGATGATAGTTTATTGTCTTGCGCGAAAGCTAGTGTTGCTGCCGCAAGTGCTTGTTTCATTTCGGGGTCAGACGCCAATAAACGGGGTCCTGTGGCTGGGGTGAATGGAACTGCAGACACGAGCTTTGGGTAATAATCAAGCCCTGATCGGTGGTAGGCATCCGCCCAAGCCCAATCAAAAATAAACTCTCCGTAGGAATGCGTTTTAATATAAAGAGGGGCTGCTCCAACCAGTTTGTCGCCGTCTGATGCGATCAGGTGCGCAGGTGACCATCCGCTGTCACCACCAACGTTTTCAGTGTCCTCAAGTGCGGACAGAAAATCATAGGATGTGACCAGGCTATCACCGTTGAGAGAATTCCAGTCCTCAGCTTTGATTCCAGATAAACTATTGACTATGTCAAATTTAACGTTATTCATATTGTTTTATTTAATCAGTCGCTAGTATGCCTTTAAAAATCTTAGTCGCTCAAATCAATTGCATCGTTGGTGATGTTTCATCCAATGCTGAGAATATTTTTTCAATTGTTGAGAAAGCAAAATCAGATGGTGTGGATCTCGTTGTAACGCCAGAATTGTCGTTGTGTGGGTATCCGCCGGAGGATTTATTGCTTCGGCCAGATTTCCTAAAGGAGTGTGATTTAAAACTCACTTACCTCGCGCAACGAATTTTTGGAGTTACAGTTGTTGTAGGCCATCCTTATCAGACAAATGAGGGTTTATATAACGCCGCATCGATCATTCAAGATGGACAGATTGTCGCACGATATTGCAAACAGGAGTTGCCCAACTATCGTGTGTTTGACGAGGCGAGATACTTCGATCCAGGGACTCAGCCGTGTGTTGTTAATATCTCTGGTGTGTCGATCGGGCTCAATATTTGTGAGGATGTTTGGGGTGAGGATGGTCGGGAAGCCTCGACTGAGTCGAAAGTGATTGAGGATCCTGCGAATGCAGTCGCGCAAGCTAAGGCGCATGGAGCCGAATTATTGGTGGTGCTTAACGCGTCTCCGTTTCATACGGGTAAAGATGCTTTGCGACGAAAGGTCGTGCAGGCTCAATCACGACTTCATAAAATGCCAATCGTATTTTGTAATCTTATTGGCGGTCAGGACGAACTCGTTTTTGATGGTGGATCATTTGCCTGCAACGACAAAGGTGACGTTGTCGCTCAAATGCCGTTTTTTTGTGAAAACGTCAGCCTTATGGCCTATGAGCAAGGTGAGATCATTTCTGAGTGTAACGAACAATTGTTATCGAGCGACCAAGCTGTTTACGAGGCGCTTGTGCTGGGAGTCAGGGATTACGTTAACAAAAATGGCTTTCAAGGTGTACTGATTGGTCTTTCTGGCGGCATTGATTCTGCGCTCACCTTAGCCATAGCTGTAGATGCTTTGGGTGCTGGACGGGTTAAGGTTGTGATGATGCCGTCTCAGTTTACCGCTGACATGAGTCGGGAGGATGCGAGCAGCATGGCGGCCGGTCTCGGTGTTGAATATTCTGAGATCGAAATCAAACCTATGTTTGATGTGTTTATGGCGGGTTTGTCTGATGAGTTTAAGGGCAGGGAATTCGATACCACCGAGGAAAATCTTCAATCAAGAATTCGAGGAACGTTGTTGATGAGTTTGTCGAATAAGTTTGGCTCTTTAGTGTTAACCACTGGCAATAAAAGTGAAATGAGTACTGGGTATGCAACGTTGTATGGTGACATGGCCGGAGGGTTAGCCGTACTCAAAGATCTAACGAAACAGACGGTTTATCGTTTGTCGACTTATCGCAATACCATTTCAGCATGTATTCCTGTTCGAATTATCGAACGGCCACCCAGTGCCGAGCTCAGACCGGATCAGGTCGATTCAGATTCACTGCCTTCTTATGAGATCCTCGACGCGATTGTCGAGCATTACGTTGAATATGACCGAGGTGTGGATGACATTATCGGTCTAGGGTATCGCTCTGAAGATGTGACGCGAATCGTTAGACTCATCCATGTTAATGAACATAAACGCCGACAGTCGCCGCCAGGGGTGCGGGTAACGGCTCGAGGTTTTGGAAAAGATTGGCGATATCCTATTACTAGCAAATTTCGTGGCTTGATTGACCAGTAGGGAACGTGCCATGATATTAGTGATGAAATGCGTATGCGGTGTTGGGTTGCTTTGATACAAAACTATCGGGCTCTCGCTGACTTGAGCCGATTTATTTAGAGGAATGGACGTATGAAAAAAATAGAAGCTGTGATCAAACCATTTAAGCTTGATGAGGTGCGTGAAGGATTATCTTCCATTGGTATTACCGGACTTACCGTAACCGAGGTTAAGGGCTTTGGCCGTCAAAAAGGTCACACCGAACTGTATCGTGGCGCTGAATATGTCGTTGATTTTTTGCCGAAAGTGAAAATTGAAGTGGTGGTGATTGACAGCCTCGTTGATCAAGCCGTCGAGAGCTTGGTCTCTACAGCGAGAACTGGCAAGATTGGTGACGGCAAGATTTTTGTGAGTACAGTCGAGCAGGTGATTCGAATTCGTACAGGGGAAACAAATGAGGATGCGGTCTAATTGAGCGAGTGATCGGTAGTCAACTTTTTGCGCTGAGTAATAGCATCGTTGCGCCGCTGCCCCCATCCCCGGGGCCGGCTTCACAATAGGCAAGGATGTCGGATCTGAGCTGGAGCCAGCGAAACAGTTTCTTTTTGAGGACAGGCTCTTTGTTGCTCGATCGATGTCCTTTACCATGAATAATTCGCAGACATCGAAATCTATTTTTTTTGGCGTGTGACAGAAAATTAGCTACTAGGATGCGCGCGCCGTCAGATGTTGATCCATGCAAATCGAGTTCGTCTTGTACGACCCAATAGTTCCGCCTGAGTCTTCTGAGTATTTGGTGCTGCAATCCAGAGCGTAAATACGCTGGCTCCTCTGACAAGAACTCTAAACCGTCGTCGTCGATGTCTTGGTGAAGGAGTTCCTCGAGTACCTCAGCCTCATCCTTCATCGACTGGACGGGAATGGGGGCGGGTTGCTCTTTCGTTCGAAAGACTTTTCCGTCTTTTTTTAAAACGGTGACGTCTTTTAACGTTTCTTCAAGAAGGTCTTCAAACCGTTCTTCTGGATTTTGGTCATTATCAGTGGACATAAGAGAAGTCTGAGCAGATAACGTCAGTCCGTATTTGTCAAAAACCGTTCTGCGTCGAGAGCAGCCATGCAGCCAGTTCCAGCGCTTGTTACGGCTTGTCGATAGATATGGTCTTGCACATCTCCCGCGGCAAACACGCCAGGAATACTGGTCTGAGTGGCGTTGCCATCTCTCCCACTCTGGGTGGTGATGTAGCCTCCCACCATATCGAGTTGTCCCGAAAAGATATCGGTGTTGGGTGAGTGACCAATCGCGATGAAGACGCCTGCTAGTGACAAGTTCGACTCTTCTTCTGTTTTTGTGTTTTTGATACGCATCCCAGTAACGCCGGAGGCATCACCTAAAACCTCATCGAGGTTATGGTCCCAAATGATGTCGATGTTTCCATTTTTTTCTTTTTCTAAGATTCGATCAATCAGTATTGCTTCAGCTTTGAGTTGGTCGCGTCGGTGAACAAGCGTTACTTTTTTTGCAATATTCGAAAGATAGAGAGCCTCTTCAACTGCCGTATTCCCCCCACCGATAACCGCAACTTCCTGACCTTTATAGAAAAATCCGTCGCATGTTGCGCAGGCAGAAACCCCTTTGCCCGCATATATTTCTTCAGACGGAATGCCCAGATATTTAGCGGATGCTCCGGTCGCAATGATCAGCGCATCACACGTATATTCTGCCTGATCGCCAATCAGTGTGAATGGGCGCGCATCAAGTTTAACGGTATGAATGTGATCGAATATCAGTTCAGTGCCAAATCGTTCTGCGTGTCTTTGGAATCGATCCATGAGCTCTGGACCTTGCACGCCATCCGCATCCGCGGGCCAATTATCTACGTCAGTCGTCGTCATCAATTGACCGCCTTGGGCGATCCCGGTAATTACGATGGGTTTCAAATTAGCCCGGGCAGCGTAGACGGCAGCAGTATAACCCGCAGGACCAGAGCCTAAAATTATGATTTTATTGTGTTTTTTTTGCATATCAATTACCTGCCTACTGTTGATGCGTATGTGGATGCGATTAGTAAATGTTTATTTTATTCGTGATGGACGCAAAATAAAAATGTTTAGTAACCGGGAGATGTGTCTCAGTTACAATAGTGCTTAAGCTAAAATTAGTGACAATTTAATTTTACAGACGTTCCGACTAACTGTGCGACGGGTTTGACAATTGGCTAAACGAAAAACACTTAAAAAATCGGAAATAGTCAACACAGATTCCTCTACAAAAAGTGTTTTGCCACCTAAGCTTGTCATTTTGTTGCGAGAAGTCGGGTTGCTCCTCTCCTCAGGTGTTCTCGCTTATTTAACCCTGGTATTATTTACCTATAATTCTTTTGATCCCGCCTGGTCGCGTCAATCTTCAGCCCAAGAAGCTATAAATGCAGGTGGGGTTGTCGGAGCGCATATATCGGATGTGCTCCTATACCTATTCGGGTTTTCAACATGGTGGATTGTTCTCGTTGGGACGCTACTCGTTATTCGGGCTTATCGGCATACGGCTCGACGACTTACTGAAAACCCCAAAGTAGTCCTGCTTGTGTTCTTCGGGTTTTTGCTTTTGGTGTTATCAAGCGCTGGCTTTGAAGGACTTCGTTTTCATTCTGCACTTTTCGAACTGCCAGGAAAGCCTGGAGGCATTATTGGTGGCGAAATTTCTCTCCTCAGCAATAACGCATTTGGATTCG
>CAJXPC010000121.1 GCA_913057845.1 uncultured Pseudomonadota bacterium | reverse complement strand
GGGCTCGGAGATGTGTATAAGAGACAGCCGCTCACCACCATGCATTTCGACTGAAAAATCAGTAAGTTCTGCTATTTTTAAAGGTATGGCCACTTCAAATGGGATAAGAGCTCCATCGATTGCATTCTTTGCCAGGGCTTGAGGCAGTGCTGGAACTGGCATGCCTACAGGCTCTGCGCCCCAACTCTCAACCATCCATGCACCTGTTCGGGAAGGGGAACGGAGTTTTAGACCTTTTAGATCTTCAAAATATTTTATATTTTTTGAAACGGTATGAAGTGCATTGCCAGCATGCACATGGATCAATAACGGTTTGATCTTTTTTAGATCTTCCCCAATTTCTCCCATCATGTCTTGTATTGCTAAATTGGTTGCTTTGGCGTCACCGTTGTGAACACCCGGCAATTCGAAAACTTCAACACGCGGAAACACCCCTGGCGTATAACCAGGTGATGTCCAAACAATATCAGCGACTCCATCACGCACCTGCTTGTATAAATCTCGAGGTTTTCCACCCATCGACATAGATGGAAAAATTTCGAATTTTATACGGCCACCAGATTCAGCTTCAATTTTCTTAGCCCATGGTTCAATCAAAACTGTTTGAGCTGGCGCTTTTGGGCTTAAAAAATGATGTATTGTAAAAGTGAATTCTTGGGCAAATACTGTGGTCGTCGTCACGCCTAGAAATGCTGCGCTAGCTAATGCCGTACATAGTGTGCGTCGTGTGAGTCTCATCATTTTCTCCCGTTAATATAAAGCCTTCATGCTTGTCGCAGCGCTACAGGCGTTAAAGAAAAGTGGTCTACTTAACTATGAGTGCGTGGCACGAAGCAAAGATGGATATCAATTATCGTACATCATAATGTTGCGTCAAGATCGTTAATCTACACTTGGACAAAAACCACCCTGATTCGTTAAATCAACGGGTTGTGGAAAATCAACGGTTGACGTAATGACCAGTGTTTGGCCACTCGGCAGAGCCGACGTCAACTCACACCAATATCAGATTTTACCTCTCGAAAACGCGTGCCAGGCCGCGGCGGTGACTCCGCCCCTCCAGCAAAACACTGCGCTTTTGACATCCAATCGAGTGCGACACCACCCGCCACGCGAAGACGAGTGTCAGCCACATTGCGCACCTGGGTCACCACCTCGCAAAATTCGGTCGCTAGCCCTTCTACAAATTCGGTGTTCGACACACTGCCAAACTCCCAAAGCTCTCCGAATGGCGAGGTCAGTCGAACATAAGGTAAAGGACCGGGGGCCACCTCACCTCGCGTGACATAGGTCCATTCAAAGGTATTAATACCTAGTACTACGATGCTTTTAATATGATCCCCGTCCCTCCTCACAACACCCAGATGGTCAAAAACCTCCTGACCGTGTGCCCATGTTTCCATGAGTCGTGCAGAAATGGAGGAGCGCGCACTCATAGTCGGTCCAGCCCACTTCAGCCGTATTTTTGGATCTACACTCTCAAACGTTAAAGCCATTTTGGTATAGAACACACGCCATGTCTCAAGTAAATCGCGTCCAGATAAACCGTCGATCCATTTACGCTCAAAAGGTTTTAAGCTACCACCCTTAGTCTCAGTAATAACAGTGTCAATGAACGTCGAAAAACCTCCTTCATTAACATAAGATTCATTTGCCGCCCAATTCCACATATGCAAATGTTCCAAAACGTCATTCAATGTCCAACCCTTGAACTGCGTTGACTCTCTAAAATCTGCGTCACCTAGGTTACTCATAACCGCATAAAGCGCATCAGATTCTATTTTAAAATCATTCGCTTCCTTCAATTTGACCTCCTTTAATCGTTGTCAAACGATCATTTTCTAGTTCGGCCTTGTCACTCATTCTAGATCAGCAAGAGTTTAGAGGCAGCTTCATCAATCATGTTGATGTGCCCCCCAGATTTATTTATGGTCGCTATTCTATTTTTAGCCATATCAAAAACTTCCGTTCGAGCAGTCTCTGGAACCCCGCCTGAGATTGGAGCGGGGTCATACTCGATGCTTAGAACGATCTGCTCAGCGAGCTCACGACCACATCTTCTCTCAACAATGTGCAATGCAAAGTCAATGCCAGACGTGACGCCGCCTGCGGTGATACGGTTACCATCAATGACGACTCGCTCTCGAGTTGGATTTGCCCCAAACTTCTTCAAATGCTCGGCCCAGCCCCAATGACATCCCGCATTGTAGCCATTAAGTAATCCGGCAGCCGCTAAAACCAATGAACCGGTACAAACACTAGTCAAATATTCTGCTGACCTCGATTGCTCTTGAAGCCATATCAGGACCTCCGGGTCAATCATGATTCGTGCACAATCAAAACCGCCAGGAACAAGGATTAGATCGTAGTTCACATTTTCAGTAATTTTAGCGTCTGGGTAATATTTCAACCCAAATTGGCTAGTGACTGGATCTAGCGTTTTCCAAACTAGAGAGATTTCGGTATCTGGCATACGCGCTAAAACTTCAGCGGGTCCAGTAAAGTCAAGTTGCGTGACACCTGGAAAAATAAGAATTCCAATTTTATACATCGACTCGGACATATTGATCCCCTAATTCTTTGGAAGTTTGATGCAAAAAATCCAATAGAATTAACCATTGGCTTTCTAACTCTGTAACACCTTACCAACGACATTATTAAATAAAATTAGTAAGTTGATCTCAGTATTTTATTCCCAGCCAATCGTTCTATCCAGACCTATCATTTCAATACGTATATTTAAAATTACTTTGTAGCTTCCTTGTAAAAATTTCTCAATAAATACGCCCATTTTTATCCCACTCGGTAAATGCATCTTCCCAACTTGGAATACGACCGGCTTCGTAGCCATAAACTTTTCCTTCACCAATCTTAGGGAGGTTTTTCATAGCCTTCAAATGAGATGGAGATGTTAAATAACCTAACATGTCTTTTTTTGATTTCCACACAGTTAATGTATGTTGGAATCCACTACGTGAATTGAACGCACAGTGCAATATTCCTTCAGCTTTTTGGGCACCCTTTGACGCACGCATTGTTAATGTCCAGAACCTTATCCAACCAATTAAGCCTTTTGGTTTAATTCCCGTTACCGATACATACATTTATTTAAAATCCATTACAATTTATTAAGACATATCAATAAGTTATTGATATCATTGAGCTTTATTCGCCCTCAATAGTCTCAGGAGGCTTAGCAGAGATGTCATATACAACGCGATTGATGCCTTCCACTTCGTTTATCATTCTGTTTGATATTTTAGACAGTAGATCGTGAGGCAGCGGAGCCAATTTAACGTCGCCATTTGTCCACCACTAATGCTAAATAATGGCACATTATGGCGGTATCAAGCAAAAAAAAGGACTTAGCAAATTGCTAAGTCCTTAATTTTATGGCGACCCCAAGGGGATTCGAACCCCTGTCGCCGCCGTGAAAGGGCAGTGTCCTAGGCCTCTAGACGATGGGGTCTTATTTCATCTTCGCTGTACTTGGTGGAGGTAAGCGGGATCGAACCGCTGACCTCTTGCATGCCATGCAAGCGCTCTCCCAGCTGAGCTATACCCCCAGCAAACGAGCGCTAAATTATACGGAGTGACTTAGTTTGTGTAAAGCTTTTTGTCTACCATCACTAAAGCTCGGATAAGCCAGCATGCAATCGGGCCAACATCCTATCGCGACCGACTAATTCAATGATTGCGTCAATAGCTGGCGTTTGAGTTTGTCCGGTCAATAAAAGCCTCAAAGGCATAGCCAACTGAGGCATCTTAAGCTGAAACTCAGTTAGACTCATCTTGATGCAACCAGCAATTTCTGGACGCCCCCACTCGATACCTTGCAACGATTCCGTGAAATGAATTAAGGCTGGCTTTATATCTGGCGTTAAGAATTTCAGTCGGTCGTCCTGACTAATCTGCACTTCTCGAAAAAACATTAACACTGAGTCAGCAAGATCATTAAGCGAAGTGGCCCGATCTTTTAATAACTTAATTAGGTCAGATAAATTAGGGCCATCCTCCCAAATTATGTCTTGACCACCAGGGTTTGCGCGCACGAGATCTGCGAGCAATTCATCGTCCGCGAGATTAATATGTTCTCCATTGGTCCAACTGAGCTTTGTAGCATCGAATTTCGCTGGAGACCGGTTCACGTGCTCCAAATCAAACCATTCCAAGAACTGATCCCGTGAGAATATCTCGTCATCTCCGTGGGACCACCCTAAGCGCGCCAAATAATTCAAAACAGCATCGGGTAAAAACCCTTGGTCTCTGTAATGCATCACGCTGACCGCACCATGTCGCTTGGAGAGACGCTCACCATCATCACCCAAGATCATAGGGACGTGCCCAAAAGCAGGTAATTCATACCCTAAGGCCCTATAAACGTTAATTTGTCTAGGGGTATTGTTCACATGATCATCGCCTCGAATGACGTGAGTGAGATTCATGTCGTGATCATCGACAACGACCCCAAAATTATAGGTGGGTGTTCCGTCCCCGCGAAGCAAAACGAAATCATCGAGTTCCGTATTTGAAACCGTAATAACGCCCTTTACGAGGTCGTCCCAAGCAACATCTCCAGAATCTGGATTTTTAAATCGCAGCACTGGGGTAACATCTTCAGGAGGTACCAGGTCAGCCGCATTCTCTGGACGCCATCGGCCATCATATCGAGGCTTCACCCCCATTTTTCGTTGCTCCTCACGCATCTTGGTCAATTCCTCAGGTGTCGCATAACACCAGTAAGCATTCCCGGAGTCGACCAAAACCTCAGCGATTTCTCGATAACGCGACAGGCGATCCATTTGAAAAATCGGCCCCTCGTCCCAATCAAGGCCCAACCAAGTCATCGAATCAAGTATCGCCTGTACTGAAGCTTCAGAGGATCTTTCTTGATCAGTATCTTCGACACGCAATATGAACTGGCCACCATGCTTTCTCGCATAAGCCCACGCATACAGTGCTGTGCGAGCACCACCAATGTGTAAATATCCAGTGGGGCTGGGTGCAAAACGGGTACGTATCATAGATATTAACCGAGCGGATAAAGCCGTCATTCTACTTGACAACCATCAAAAAAACCAAGATCAACGCACTCTAATAGGACCATTTTCCTTAGAGCAATATGTTCTAATGATAAACACATCACAAAGATTTTTTTAACTACTTATCTGTGCCAAAATAAAGCTAAAAAATACGTTGCCAATATATTGTGAGGCATGATTAAAATAACGATAGGGCTAACGCTGTGTCACTAGAATTCTTATCAAATAATATTCATGGCTTGAAAATGAACTGGCCTAACAACTGGTTGGGTGTGCGAGAAGTATTCGAGTCCTGCTGCCAACGTCTAGGTGCTGTCTCAGCAACAGATCCAGACGCGGATAGAATATCTAGATTAGTCAGCGCTGGATTGTCCACTGCTAACTTCATTGAACATTCCTGCAAGAAGATGGCCAGAAAGGATAAAGAACCGAACTATCATTCGCGTCTTCACACCGCAATTGTTCTCCAGAGCCTAACCACACTCCTGCTCGAACACCGTAGACTTAATAAAGAGAACTCCAAAACTCTGACCAAAGATGAAATATTGACCCTGGTCGCGATGGCCGGACACGATGCTGGCCATAATGGCACGCGAAATGCCTATACTTGTCAGCTTGAGTCACAATCATTTGAGTACATTCAGCCATTATTAGAGGCCGCCAAATGCGACGAACGTGACATATATGCCATTAAGCGCATCATCTGGAGTACTGACCCAGTCCTGATCCCGGCGCTGCATAAAGGCGCTGACTCATTGGGAAAGTTTGATTTGAGCCATCCAGTATGCCAAGCAATTATTTGCCAAGAAGCCGATATTCTAGCGCTGTCTCTTATACACATCTCCGAGCCCACGAGACCTCTCTACATC
>CAJXPC010000120.1 GCA_913057845.1 uncultured Pseudomonadota bacterium | reverse complement strand
AGAGAGGTCTCGTGGGCTCGGAGATGTGTATAAGAGACAGGTATAGTATCAGGTTACTCTTTTTCATTGGAAATCGTCGAATAAGCGAATTATTCTGGCCTACACAGAACTATGGATTCAATAAAAGTTAGGGGTGCTCGAACCCATAACCTAAAAAATATCGACGTCGATATTCCGAAAAATAAACTGGTGGTTTTTACAGGCTTATCGGGATCCGGGAAATCATCTCTGGCATTTGATACATTGTTCGCAGAAGGACAACGTCGCTACATCGAATCGCTCTCAGCATACGCGCGTCAATTTTTAGAGGTATTAGAAAAACCTGATGTCGATTCGATAGAGGGACTATCGCCTGCGATCGCGATTGAACAAAAGTCTAAAAACAACAATCCACGCTCCACCGTAGGGACCGTAACGGAAATTCACGATTACTTACGTCTCTTGTATTCAAGGACTGGCGAACAATACTGTCCAGAACATCAGGAACCTCTAAAGGCATTTTCCATATCAGAAATGATCGAATTTATCCTAGACCTCGGGACAGAGAAAAGAATACTCATCCTGGCCCCAATAAAAAGAGAAAAAACACAAACGACAAGCAATCTCATCGAGCGCTTCAGAGCGCAGGGCTTCTTCCGAATCCGAATCGATGGCGAAGTCATTGACTTAGATGATCAGTCTGCGCCAAAAATCACACAGGAGAAAAAAGAAGTCCAACTCGTTATCGACCGACTTAGAATCACTAGCGATTCGAAAGGACGGCTAGCAGAATCCTTGGAAACCGCACTGAGACAAAATCCAAATGGCATTTTGATACACGACATTGAAACAGCTAAAGATTACAGCCTTTCAGCGGTGTTTAGCTGTCCCAAATGTGACCACACCTGCCCTCCACTGAACCCGAGGATGTTCTCATTTAATCATCCCAGCGGTTCGTGTCCAGCTTGCGATGGCATCGGTCAATTAGAGATATTTGACGTTGAGAAAATCATTGCCCACCCAACATTATCACTCGCCTCCGGTGCTATCAGCGGCTGGGATAGAAGAAATAAATTTTTCTTCGATATGCTCTCTAGCTTAAGCACGCACTACGATTTTGATCTAAATACACCCTATGAGAATTTACCGCTTGAAGTGCAAGAGGTTGTTCTTCATGGATCTGGAAAACAAAAAATAAAATTTTATTATCAAGGTAAAGACGGCCAGAAAAAAACTGACAATCACACTTTTGAGGGTGTGATAAAAAACTTTAATCGACGCCATACCGAGACCAAAGAAGAGGCCGTTAAAGAGGAATTGGCAAAGTTTATTAGCCTTAGCAGCTGCCCCGAATGCTCAGGATCTCGACTCAGCCCAACAGCCCGAAATGTGCGAGTCAACGGAGTCAATATAGCGGCGGTGAATGCAATGGCGCTCACTGACGCCAAAATATTTTTTGAAACACTAATTAATCACCCACAGACAAAGGTAATCTCAGAAAGAGTAATCACCGAAATCATCAATCGTGTGGGATTCCTCATCGATGTCGGCTTAGGGTATCTGTCACTGCAGAGAAAATCAGCAACACTGTCCGGAGGTGAATCTCAGCGCATTAGACTGGCTTCTCAAATTGGAGCTGGGCTAAGTGGAGTAATGTATGTCTTAGATGAGCCGTCTATTGGTTTACATCAAAGAGACAATCAACGACTTATAGAGTCCATAAAAAAACTTAGAGATTTAGGCAATACCGTAATCGTTGTTGAGCACGACGAAGAAACCATTGTTGAGTCAGATTACGTCATTGACATAGGTCCCGGATCAGGTGAGTCAGGTGGCAAGATCGTGTTTGAAGGGACTCCAGAGAACATTTTAAATGATCCAAATTCAGTAACCGGACCCTACTTAGCTGGCACAAAAAAAATATTCGAATTTCCAAATAAGATAATCGATAAATCAACACCGACTATCAAGCTAACAGGGGCAAGGGCTAACAACCTAAAGGAGGTCAATCTTGAAATACCATTGGGCGTATTCGTATGCATAACCGGCGTTTCAGGGTCAGGAAAATCTACACTCATTAATGATACGTTCGTTCCCGCTATAGCTCGCCTACTGGGTGGCAGAGCGAAAGGCGAATATCTTTACGACGAGATTACAGAAACTAAAAATATTACGCACCTTGTAAACGTCGATCAGAGTGCTATCGGCAGAAGCCCGCGCTCCAATCCGGCCACTTATACCGGAATGTTTACTACCATCAGAGAGTTATTCTCGCAAATGCCACTCGCGAGAGAGCGAGGTTACAACTCGGGCCGGTTTTCCTTCAACGTCAAAGGCGGTAGATGTGAAACTTGCCAAGGCGAAGGAAGTAGACGTATAGAGTTACATTTTCTACCCGACGTTTTTGTGACCTGCGAAGTTTGCCATGGAAAACGCTATAGTCAGGAAACGTTAGACATCAATTACAAAGGCAAAAATATTTGTGATGTCCTTGAAATGAGAGTTAATGAAGCTTTACCCTTCTTCTCATCCGTACCTAGCTTAAAGCGTAAACTTGCGATACTCGAAGAGGTGGGCCTCGGATACATGACTTTAGGGCAAAGTGCAACAACTTTATCTGGCGGCGAAGCACAAAGAGTCAAACTGGCAAGTGAATTGTCAAAACGAAACACTGGTAGCACCCTCTACGTACTGGACGAACCCACCACAGGTTTACATTTCAGTGACATCTCATGGCTCCTTCATATCTTAGTCAAACTCAGAGATCAAGGAAACTCAATTGTAGTAATCGAGCATAATATAGATATCATAAAGCGTGCGGACTGGGTCATAGACCTCGGGCCGGAGGGAGGAGACCTTGGAGGCAACATCATCGCTCAAGGAACTCCTGAACAAATAGCCAAAGTAAATAATAGCTATACCGGCCACTTTTTGAAAAAGATACTAACCGCCTCATAGTGATCAGATTATTTAGGTTACAAAAAAGCCAGCATTATTGCTGGCTTTTTTGTAACCTAAAACTCAGTCAACTTTGTTGTCTATTCCTCAACAGCATCCTTTACCTCAGCGATATCAACCTCTGGACGATCCATCAATTCAACGAGTGCCATTGGCGCATTATCTCCTTGTCGAAAACCGTATTTAAGGATCCTCAAATAACCCCCGTTGCGCGCTGCAAACCGAGGGCCAAGCTCACCAAACAATTTTCCAACAATTTCCCTATCACGCAAACGCGAAAAAGCTAACCGACGATTCGCCAGGGTAGCTTTTTTACCAAGCGTTATAATAGGCTCAGCCACCCGACGTAATTCCTTCGCCTTTGGAAGAGTCGTTTTTATAACTTCATGACGCAACAATGAGTTCGTCATATTCCGAAACATCGCCTCCCGATGGGAGGAAGTGCGATTCAGTTTTCGAAGTCCAAGCCTATGTCGCATGGGGTGTTTCCTTCCTTGTTTTAACTAAGTCTCAATAGAAACAGCTTAAGATCCCTCAGACGGGGTTTCCGGCCAACTATCGATTTTCATACCAAGAGACAATCCCCTTGAAGCGAGAACGTCCTTAATTTCATTTAACGATTTACGACCAAGATTTGGTGTTTTTAACAACTCGTTTTCCGTTCGCTGGATCAGATCGCCGATGTAATAAATACTTTCAGCTTTAAGACAATTTGCTGACCGTACCGTCAATTCTAAATCGTCTACCGGTCGTAAAAATGCTGGGTCAACATCCGGCTTTTGTGGGACGCTTTCTTCTGCGACAGTGCCCTGCAAATCAGCAAAACTTGAGAGTTGATCCATAAGAATACGGGCAGCAAACCGAACTGACTCCTCTGGATCAACTGACCCATTTGTTTCAATATCGATCACAAGCTTATCGAGGTCTGTCCGTTGCTCAACACGCGCACTCTCTACCGCATAGCTTACTTTAGTCACTGGACTAAAAGATGCGTCAAGCAGGAGACTTCCAATCACTCGGTTTTCATCGTCATCACCCAATCGAACATTAGCAGGTACGTAACCACGACCGCCTTGCACCTTGATTTCCATGCTGATCTTTCCACCAGGCGCTAGATTAGCAATCACGTGCTCAGGGTTAATGATATCGACGTCATGACTGACCTCAATATCCGCAGCTGTAACAGCACCACCACCCTCTTTGGAAAGAGTTAAGGTGATTTCGTCACGATTATGAAGTCTGAGTACAATTCCTTTAAGGTTGAGAAGGATATCAACAACATCCTCCTGCACGCCATCCAGGGTTGAATACTCATGAAGTACTCCATCAATCTTTACTTCAGTAGGTGCAAACCCGGGCAATGAGGACAGTAGTATCCTGCGCAACGCATTACCCAAGGTGTGACCAAAACCTCGCTCAAATGGCTCCATAACCACTTTAGCTTGCCCAGGGGCAGTAAGTTTTACATCAATAATTTTTGGCTTCAAAAAGCTATTAAGCATCTATTCGACCCTTTTCAAAAGTTTCGAAAAATAAATTCGTGGAGCTTACTTGCCCCACACGTAGTTCAAAATTACTTAGAGTACAACTCAACGACCAACGACTCATTGATGGTTGATGACAAATCAGCCCGTTGCGGTACAGATTTGAAAGTACCCTTGAGTCCTTTAACATCGACTTCCACCCAGTCTGGAAACCCTCTTCCTTCTGCAGCTTCCAAAGAGGCTTTAACTCGTAAATGAGTTTTTGCTCTCTCTGCAATTTCGATAATGTCACCGGGCTTAACGATGTAAGACGGAATATTGACGCGCCTTCCATTAACCATCACGCCGTTGTGTCTGACAATTTGGCGCGCTTCGGTACGCGATATACCGAAACCCATGCGTAACGCCACGGAATCAAGACGACTTTCGAGATCTTGCAGGAGTGTTTCACCTGTTACCCCCTTACGGCGAGCGGCTTCTTTGTAAGTCTTGCGGAACTGTCGCTCTAGTACGCCGTAAATACGGCGAATCTTTTGCTTTTCCCTTAGCTGTCGCCCGAACTCAGACATACGGCTGCCCTTCTGTCCATGCTGACCTGGAGGATAAGGTCGACGCTCAATACCACACTTGTCTGTGTAACATTTCTCGCCCTTTAAGAATAACTTCTCACCCTCTCGACGACATTGACGGCACTTAGGATCTGTATTTCTAGCCATAATTCATCGCTCCTTAAATTCTGCGTCGTTTTGGCGGACGACATCCATTATGTGGCACCGGTGTAACGTCAGAGATACTCGTAATTTTAAATCCTACTGAATTTAAAGCTCTAACCGCGGACTCTCGACCTGGACCGGGACCTTTTATGCGAACCTCAATATTCTTAACACCGCATTCCTGCGCCATTTTTCCAGCCGCTTCTGCAGCCACCTGAGCAGCGAATGGAGTACTTTTCCGAGATCCCTTAAAGCCATTAGCACCTGACGTAGACCAGGACAAAGCATTGCCCTGTCGATCCGTGATCATGATGATCGTGTTATTAAAAGACGCATGAATATGCGCTATACCTTCCGCGATATTCTTCTTTACCTTCTTGCGTGCTCTTGGTGTGTTTTTTGCCATCAAAAAATTCCATTTAGTCTAAGTGATTGGTTATAACTAACGGTCTACTGATTAAATCTATCTCCGTATCGCCCTTTTCGGACCCTTGCGAGTACGCGCATTTGTTTTCGTTCGTTGACCCCTAACCGGCAAGCCCTTACGGTGACGAGTTCCACGATAAGTGCCAAGATCCATAAGTCGCTTAATATTCATTGAAACTTCACGACGAAGATCGCCCTCTACTACGAAGGTGCCAATTTGTTCTCTAAGCTTTTCCATTTCATCACCAGACAGGTCTTTCACCTTGACTGAAGGTTCCACACCCGCTTTAGAACACACCTCGAAGGCACGAGTTCTGCCTAAGCCATAAATAGCTGTCTCTTATACACATCTCCGAGCCCACGAGACCTCTCTACATCTC
>CAJXPC010000119.1 GCA_913057845.1 uncultured Pseudomonadota bacterium | reverse complement strand
CGAGATGTAGAGAGGTCTCGTGGGCTCGGAGATGTGTATAAGAGACAGATCCTCATGGATGATCGCGATGTTTTGTTGGAACTTTATACGTGATAGCTCCTGTGAGAGTGGGGTTGGGAGGTCTTTTAGAATATGAGCTGATTCATCCGCGTGTGAGGCAAGAATAACGTCATCGCAGGCAATTCGATGCTGAATTTTATTGCGGTCTTCGGTAATTACTTCCAGCCCAATGGACGTTTCTATAATCGATTTCGCTGTTTTCTCAGTTTTAAACGATACATCATGCTTCTTAATCGCAGTTAGCATTGCCTCAACATATCGGCGACTACCCCCTTTGACGCTAAACCATTGAGGACGGTTTAGTATCGATAGAAGGCCGTGGTTTTCGCAAAAAGAGATGAAAAATTTGAGTGGGAAATTACGTATCTCTTTAATCGGGCACGACCAGATTGCTCCTGCCATGGGTAGTAAATAGCGGGTTTGAAAATAAGAATCATAGCCATGCTGGTCAAGATAATGTCCGAGTGTGATTAGATTGCCTGGATTGGTGTTGCTTGCTGCGATGTATTTGGGCGCGTTGCGATTGAATCGAATGATGTCGCGGAGCATTTTTAGAAATTTTATGTCGTAGACCCTTCTCCCTTGGGCAAAGATGGATCTTAGATTCGTTCCTGCCCACTCAAATTTACCATCATCCAGTGATACTGAAAATGACATATCAGCCGGATGCGTTTTTACATCGAGTTCCGTGAACCATTCGAGTAATCCCGGATAGGTTCTATTGTTAAATACAATGAATCCGGAATCCAGTTGTAATGACTTCTCATCAATGGTCAGTGTGTGCGTGTGTGTGTGCCCGCCGAGGTAATCTGCTTTTTCTAAAACAGTCACCTTAGCGTGATCTTTGAGGTGCCAGCTTGCGGATAAGCCGGAAATGCCTGAACCTATGATGACAACATGGCGTTTATTCATAATTCAACCTGCATGCAGTGTTAATATTTTTGAGATACATGTGATTTACGGTGCTATTGATTTCGACTGTCAGGCGAGAACTTAGTTTAATGAGTCAGTAATATTTAGGTGACATCTTAGTTAATTTTGCATATCGCAGTATTTTCAACGTCACTTCGCATCACTTCGCGTTACATCACGGTGCGAGCGGTTTATGATGTACTTTTTATTTAGGAAGCAGGGGGAGTTGCCATGTCAGATGCTCATCACCATGATCATGCGCACAGTGATGCATCAACACTCACTGATATTCAAAAGCGGGTCAAGGCACTCGAGTCTATTTTGGTTGATAAGGGATTAGTTGATCGTAAAGTCATCGATCAAATTATTGAGCACTTTGAAAATAAAGTGGGACCTCATATTGGTGCGCGAGTCGTCGCTAGGGCTTGGGTGAGCTCGACGTTTAAGCAATCTTTGATAGAGGATGCTACGAAGGCAATTAACGGTGAAGCAGACTTTGCGGAGGTGGGCCAACATTTGATTGCGGTCGAAAATAACGATGAAATTCACAATGTGGTTGTCTGCACCTTATGTTCTTGCTATCCGTGGGACGTGCTGGGGCTGCCGCCTGTTTGGTATAAATCTGCGCCATATCGGTCTCGTGTCGTGAGTGAACCTCGTTCGGTCTTACAAGAGTTTGGTCTTGAACTACCTAAAGACAGAAAAATTAGAATTTGGGACTCTACTGCTGAAACCCGGTATTTGGTCATTCCGCAAAGACCCACAAACACAGAGTCGATGTCTGAAGCCGAATTGGCGCGTCTTGTCACTCGGGACAGTATGATTGGCACCAGTGATGTTTTAACAACTACTGAGTAATTGAAAGCGTATGAATAGTATCCACGATTTGGGGGGCATGCAGGGGTTTGGCCCAGTAGGGCTCGAGGACAAGGAGCCCGCGTTTCATGTGAGCTGGGAAGGGCGAGTTCTTGGTCTTCAAAGGTCAATTCTCGCTTTAGGGCTTTGGAACATTGATGTGTTTCGGCACGCGCAGGAAAAAATTCGACCGATTGATTATCTGTCTTGGTCCTACTACGAACGTTGGATGCATACGCTGACTGCTACGGCATTGGAGCGCGGTCTTTTTGATGAAGAGGAGCTGAGGACGGGTAAAGGTTTGAGTGATGGGTCATCAATAGCACAAAAAAAATTGACGATGAAAGATATTAATAAGGCTTTTTTAAGAGGAAATTTTGAGCGAGTGGGTGATTCTGAGCCCGAGTTCTCGATAGGGGATTTAGTGGTGACCAAGCAAACTTATACTGCTGGGCACACGCGACTTCCGCGCTACGCCCGAGATAAGCTGGGCACTGTTATTGCGATTCGAGGTCGACATGTGTTTCCAGATTCAGTTGTAGATCAAGGGTCCGAGGATCCTCAGTGGCTCTATACCGTGGAGTTCGAGGGCTGTGAACTTTGGGGTGAGGCAGTGGATCCAACAGTCAGTAATTTAATTGATGCATTCGAACCTTACTTATCGAGGCCTTAATATGAGTAATCCTTTTTCATGGGCTGATTTTTCCCAGGGGTCTCCGGATGCCGTTAAAGATCCCGTATTTTCCGAACCTTGGGAGGCGGACACCTTTGCGATGCTGGTTGCGCTTGAGAAGCAAGGCTTATTCAGTTGGTCCGAATGGGGAGATACCTTAGGAGCCGAGATCAAAGCTAAATCCTCGGTTAGTGATACGGGCGCTGATTATTACCATTACGTCCTCACTGCATTAGAGAACATCTTAGCTAAGAAGGAAGTCGTCCCTGACGGTTTACTCAAGCAGTATCAGGCAGGGTGGACTAAGGTCGCAGAGAGGACGCCACACGGCCAACCTTTAGAATTGACTGAATATGATCTCAATGGCCATAGATAAGTTTTTTTAACTATCTCCATATTAAATATATTACATGTTGAGCACCCGCGACCATAATCGTTTTCAAGAGGGGTACCAGTACGTGTATCCGGTGGTCTCCAGACGGGCTGGAGGAGTGTCTCTCGGCATCAACTTGAATACGAATAATGCCTGTAATTGGCGTTGCATCTACTGTCAGGTTCCAGATTTAGTGAGAGGGGCACCTCCAGCGGTTGATGTGGACGCACTTAAGCAAGAATTAAGTGTGTTTTTGAATCAAATCTTGATCGGATCCTATCTTCAAGACTGTGTGCCAGAGGAGCAACGTCGTTTAAACGACATTGCGTTCTCAGGGAACGGAGAGCCAACGTCAGCCCCTAATTTTGTTGAGGCTGTTGATGTGGTTAAGAGCGTTCGAGCTCAGCTGGGCGTTCCTGAGGCGGTTAAAACAGTGTTGATTACCAATGGTAGCTTGATCCACCGTAAAAACGTAATTCTTGGTATTGAGAAGTTGGCTGATATCAATGGTGAAGTCTGGTTTAAGATCGATCGTGCGACTCCGGACGGTATCCGTTCGATTAACGATACGCGGGCTAACAAAAGTCGTATGGTGTCGAATCTTAATGCTGCATCAAGGGCTTGTCCGACATGGATACAGACGTGTTTATTTAAAGTGGATGGTATGAATCCGAGTGGCGCCGAGTTAGATGCCTACGTAGATCTTATTCAGGAGCTTCAAACTAGAGACATCCCGTTTAAGGGTATCTTACTTTATGGGCTTGCTCGGCAGTCTTTCCAGCCTGAAGCGGCTCGGTTAGCACCGGTTGAGAGTGCTTGGTTTGAAGGTTTCTCTGGACGGCTGCGTGAATTAGGTGTCACCGTTAAGTTGTCAATTTAAGTAAAAAAAGCCGTCATCAGACGGCTTTTTAATAGACAGGCTTAGAGTGTATCGTTGATGCTTATTTTGCCATTTGTTTTTCTCGAATTTCGTCTAAAGTTTTGCAGTCAATGCATAGAGATGCCGTGGGCCTCGCTTCGAGCCGTTTAAGGCCGATTTCAATACCGCAGCTGTCACAGTAACCGTAGTCACCCGACTCAATACGAGTGATTGTTTCATTGATTTTTTTAATGAGTTTTCGCTCACGATCTCGGTTTCTGAGCTCGAGAGCCATATCCGACTCTTGACTGGCTCGATCGTTTGGGTCAGCAAATGCTGTTGCTTCGTCCTGCATCGTATGCACGGTCTTATCAATGTCCGCTCCGAGCTGACCTTTGAGTTCAAGCAAGATCTTCTTAAAGTGATTCTTCTGTTTGGTGCCCATGTACGCCTCACCTTTTTTGGGAGTGTAGGGCTTAAACGTTGTTTTTAATTGTGTGGTCATAATGCTTTTAATGATTTTTATGCGATCTGAAAAACACGTCTGTATAACAGGATTATCTTATTTTAGCAATTTTTAGGTTAAAATGTACGTGTTGGATTGACCTTTTTGGCATGAGGCGATATAGTCTCGGCCCTTCGGTCGGGGTGTAGCGTAGCCTGGTAGCGCGCCTGCTTTGGGAGCAGGATGTCGGGAGTTCGAATCTCTCCACCCCGACCATTTATAGATGGCTGAAGCCTTCTGTAAATGGCAGAGGCCTTCGAGTCGCGCCCGTAGCTCAACCGGATAGAGCACCAGCCTTCTAAGCTGGGGGTTACAGGTTCGATTCCTGTCGGGCGCACCACTAGCGCTTGGCCTGATGTTGTTGAAGTCTGTGGTGGGCGTAGCTCAGTTGGTAGAGCCCCGGATTGTGATTCCGGTGGTCGTGGGTTCGAGCCCCATCGTCCACCCCATTGACTTCATAGGCGTTCAAATATATCTAAGCGTTCCGGCGCTCATGGCTAATTGAGGTGCAATTGTCTCGTTGCTCTCTTCAAGTTTATAACTTGCTTGGCAATGGCTTCTGATTCGTGCGCACTAAAATTTCGTTTAAGGCTGAAGATGACATTCGCAGTTTGTGGTTTGCTCTCTATTAGGGCAACGTGCCTGATTTGGTTACGGTCTGGTGGCAATTACGGTTTTGATCGATATAAGCAGACCCAGGACAACGTAAGTCGTCACCAACATGGGCCCAGTGGGCGCATCAAGTAATGCGGAGAGTCCTACGCCTACGATGATTGAAAAAGAACTGAATAGCCACGCGTACAACAATGGTTTCTGCCGACCAAAGGTTACCAGCGCTGGAAGGATGAGACTCGCAAATACGACGTAAATCCCAATCAACTGCACAGAGGCGGTAATTGTTAACGCGAACATAAAGTAAAAGCCCAGACCTTGTCGCATTTTCGGTACTAACATCCAAGTCGCAAAGATGCCTCCAAAAAGGGGAAGATAAAAAATAACGTCGTCAAGGGTTGCGAAGAGTATTTGGCCTGAGAGCAAGTGCTTGAGTTCTTCGTCGCCATGAGGGTTGTTGCTCAGAACGAGGATTGAAAGTGAAGCTGACAGCACGAAGAAAACACCGATCCATGCTTCTTGTAGCGTAGGAAAGTGTTTTTCGATATACCTAAAAAGCAGTCCTCCAAGTAGCGCGAAGACTAAGGCTCCGAGGCTCGGGATGAATGAAAATCCAGAGAGAAAATGCTCAGTGTGAATATGTTCCGAATGGATGTACTTTGATTGGACTAGAACCTCAGCAATGATAAATCCAAGTCCTGCAATTTGTGCGATCGCCAGATCGATAAAAATAATCCCGCGCCTCAATACCTCGATGCCCAAAGGGGCGTGAACCACAGAGACCATCAGACCGATCAGCAGAGCGGGTAATACGATATCCAGTAGTTCAGCCATAGGTGTTTGGGTTAATTGGAGAGCAGTTCAATAGATTGGTCGTAAATTTTATAAAGGTCTGTAGTGTCTGGCAACCCTCCAACGGTATAGGGCAGTGTAATTAACCGCACGCCTGTTTTTTCGGAAACCCAATCACCTGGCGCTTTAGTGTCGAAGGGTGTTCTGATAATGGCGAGGGTTGGATTCTGTTTGATAATCGATACGACCTTGGCGAGATGCCGTGCGGAAGGCGGAATACCGGGTTTTTCTTCGATAGAGGCAAGCACATTAATGCCTAAAAATTTTAAAAGGTAGCTGAATGATTTGTGTTGCACGACTACACTTTTACCGGCGAGTGAGGCGCTAGTAGACTTCCATCGTTCTGTGGCGCTGAGCCTGTCTCTTATACACATCTGACGCTG
>CAJXPC010000118.1 GCA_913057845.1 uncultured Pseudomonadota bacterium | reverse complement strand
GAGATGTAGAGAGGTCTCGTGGGCTCGGAGATGTGTATAAGAGACAGGATATAGAAAGGTTGAGTACTGATGATATCTCCTGAAGGACGTGTGGTAATGATCTCTGGAGCAAGCAGAGGGATTGGTCTAGCGGTTGCTCGTAACCTCTATCAAGCTGGCTTTTCGTTGAGTCTTGGTGTTCGCGATATTGAGGCCATGAGGAAGACAGTTGAAGACTGGGATACCAGTCGTGTATTGATCAGCAAGTACGACGCTGTAGACAAAGGCACGCATAAGACCTGGGTAGATACTACGGCCGAGCATTACGGCCGGATCGATGGTTTGGTGAATAATGCAGGAATCATGCAGCCTGTTTCCGTTGATGATGGTGAATTTAATGAAAAAGGGCTAGACCTTATGTGGTCGGTGAACGTCAAAGCGCCCCTATCTATGACGTGTCTGGCGCTTCCTCACTTAAGAAAGTGTGGCTCTGGACGGGTGATAAACGTAGCGTCTCTAGCAGGTAAAGCGGTTTTTGGTAATGGCGTTGGTTATTCGATGACAAAGTTTGCTGCTGTTGCTTTGTCGCATGCTACTCGACACGGTGGCTGGGCAGACGGTGTTCGATGTACTGCTCTATGCCCTGGCTATGTTGCGACTGATTTGACCAGTTCAATTGAAACTGTTTCTTTGGACGACATGATTTCAGCTGATGATCTTGCTGAGTTGGTTAATACGGTCATTTCCCTTTCGAATACAGCATCAGTTGCTGAGCTCATTGTGAATTGTCGTCCAGATATAGTGGGATAAGACACAAAGCCCTCTAGGGGTTTACGGGTTAACTACTGTCGTTCCTACTGTGGGCTGTCCTAACTCAACTGTATTTGTGACGGCGGCAGTGGAGCTGGTGTTCGCGGCTGTGCCTGATACCGACACCGTACCCACTTGTGTGGCGGTAAAGCTAGCACTTGTCGGGTCATTCGCATGAGTTGATGCTTGTATCGTGACGCTCGCACTCACGTCAGCACTCGCATTACTCAATATACTCACGACGTCGTCGGAATCAGGAAGCAGTACATTCGTCGCACCTAAATCTTTGGTTGAGAAGGCGAAGGTGCTTGGGTTTTGTATACTCACCAAATCGGCTGCAGCTCGATCACTGAACGTGACAGAGTAAGTACCGCTTGTGTCTGTTCCTGCAACGGGGACGTTGGTAAACGTCCCAGTAGACTGCAGCGTAGCCGATTGCGTATTGGTGTTGTAGCTCACGAAGAAGCGATTCACGTCGAGACATTGCGAACCACTACACACTTGTGAAATACCACTTAGGTCAGGGTCCCAAGTGAGAATACCATCACCCACCAGTGCAAAGTAAGCTTCCCAGGTATCGACAACGGTATCGACACTTGCGGTGAACGCTTGGACATTGGAAGTGAAAATATTAGCGTTCGGTGCCGCCACATCAGTGACTTGAATTCTTTGTGTGCCAAAGGTCGCATCGAGGCCGTCGCTAACTTTAATCCTTGCAAAATAGGTATTATTTCCATCTGTATCGGTGGGATTTTCAAAGTCTGGAGGCACTTTGAACGTCAGTTCGCCTGTAGTGGCGTTTATGGTGAATAAGTCATTATCCGGGGCTCCACCGGTCGTTCTGGCATCAAAAGAAAAGGTTAAAGGGTGGATATTCACTTCCGTCGCGACAGTGACGGATTGGGTGTTTTCAGTGATTGAGATGTTATCCGGTGTGGTTGTACCATTTGCAAAATTGACTGCGCGTTCTCGGATAGTGGTCGGTGCGCCTAAACTAATGAAGTTTAAATTGTCATTGGGAGTGATATCGTCTTCAAAGTTGTCACCTAATTGAAAGTCTCCATTTTCATCCGCACCTTTAAGACCAAGCCGTGGAATTAACAGTCGACCGGTTCCAGAAGGAGGATCACTAAAATTAAAACCTAGCGCTAACGCAATGCTATTCGATACATCATTATTGCTAGCGTCTTTGACACTGACGGTATCGCGAACGGTCAGAGCGACGCAGCTATCTGTATTGGCATCACAAATATCTGGGTCTGGATCTGTTTCCACTCGAACACCTCCAAATCCATCACCGTTACTTGTAAAAAAGAAGGCTCCAGGACCATCTGGAAAATCTTGGGCAAATTGATTTAGCGTTTTGTGATCAAAAACAACATCGAATGTTCCTGATACCGAGGTGCCCAAGCTGGATATATTCGAGAAGGTTCCGGTTGCGTGGAATGTAACAGTGTCGAAGGCGGCGTTGTATTGTGCTTTGATGTTGGAATATCCAACGCACTGGCTACCATTGCAGTTCTGATTCAGCGAAGACGTATCATAGTCCCAGTTGTATACGCCAACAGGGGGAAGCGTTGTTTTAGCGACATCCCAACTGTCCGCAATGCGAACGACTCTATCTGAAAAGTTGCTAAGTGTTCCGCCAAAGAAACTAGTGTCTGGAATGAGAGGAGTCTCGTTGACTACGTCCTGCACATCAATATTCGTTATAAACGTTTGATCGTTTCCGAGGCTCCTGACTTCGAAAAATAGGGAGTACCTATTCTGTCTCGACGAGCTGGACGGGTTTTCAAAGTCCAGAGGAACGCGGGGTGTAATCAGAAAGCACGTGCTACCTGGGCCAGAGTCACAAGTTGGATTAACCGTGATGGTGAAAAGATCGCCGTCTAATATATCAAAAGGTTCGGGCTGACTAGTGTCTTGACTTTTAAATTTTAATCGAATGGAGTTCTGCTCAAAGTCTCGGAAGTTCAATTCAATAGGGGCGAGCGAATTTTCTGGAATCGTGCGAACTCTTGTATTCCCCACGGCGCCCTCGCCATCGACCAAAAAGGGTGGCGTATTACTATCCCCCGTAATGGTTGGTCGACCTAGCTCTGCTAACACGTCCACCCCAGGAATAAGGCCGTTAGAAGAGTCAGTCCCTTGCAGCCCTAGTGAGAGGACGGTGGTCAATATAATTGGTCGGCCACTATCATCCGTTTGAACTTTATCAACCGGTAGATTATTGGTGAATGAAGCTGCCAGTACCACATCGTCCGATATTGAGTTATTGCTGCTATCGACGATGGTGACGGTATCATCCGAGTCGGGCGTTATAAAACGGGTATCTCCAAAATCACGGTTCGCTGCTCTGAAGGTTCCTGGTTCAGTATTAGTTACAAAAAACTCGAGCGGCTTATCGGTGTAAGCGACTGAGAATGTTCCATTGGTTGATGTGCCCTTGACACTTAGTCCTGTGAAGCTACCGTTGCTTGTGAGGCTAATTAAATCCGTTGTCGTGCTGTAAGTCCATGTCACCGCACTAAATGTAATGCATGTGCCTGTTGAGCCATCACAAACAGGGGTAAAGGTCCCGCTGACATCCCAGGTTAAAATTCCATCTTGAGTGAGAACAAAAAATTGAGTCCAGTCGGTGAGGATGAAATCTCCCACATCTGAGGGATTCACAAAAGCGATTTCACTGCTGAATACGTTGTCCGGGGGTGCGTCTAAATTTTGAACAACGACTTCTTTAAATCCTCTAAGCTCACTCACGCTATCGGTGACGAGAAGCTCCACTCCGTAATTGCTGGTGCCCAGTCGGTCTAGCGGTCGTTCAAAATCAGGAGGGTCTATAAAGCGGAATTCTCCCGTTGTGGAGTTGAGTTCAAAGAGTGCGCGATCATCATCTCCCTCGAAGGCTGGGTCAAACGAAAAGGTGAGGGGACCTTGCGCTCCAGCAACTCTGAAGAAGGTTGAGTTTGAGGTATTTTCTGGAACAAAGAACTCAAATACAGTTGTGAAACGAAGACCTGTGGCGCCCTCTTGAACGGCGACAACATTTTCGAATTGAATAAATTCTCTTATCGAGAAAAACACATCACTTAAAAACCCGCCGTCGTTAATACCAATTTCCTCAAAATAACTTTGTGTTTCGTTCATATCTATGTCTGAAAGATAGTCGTTACGGAGGATATCGGCCTCCATTTCACCACCTCCGACAGCATAGGCGGACATCATGCCACCTTCCTCGTAATCAGACATGCCTCCGAAATCAGCCCATCGCTCACCTAAGTATTGGTCTTCACCAAAAAATTCGTTGTTGACTTCATCGTTCCAATCGAAATTGTAATCCTCGTCATTATCGAATCCGATTCCACGCGAAAAGCTGAACGTATCCTCAAACTCCCCAGACTCGAAACCATCATTGGGTCCTAATTGGTTTTCAGGTCCGAACTCGTCATCAGGTCCGAACTCGTCATTGGCGTCTGGACCGCCTTCGGGACCTGTATCTTCATTGAGCTCCCGTTCGAGTGACTCTTCCTCTGATTCACCTTGCTCGGGTAATCCGTTGTTATCTCCTTCTTCTTGGTCTTCGTCCTCAGTCAACCCCTCGTTGTTGGTTTGATTGTTTTCTAATTCTTCTTTTTCACCTTTATCGATCGCCACTGCGTTCAGTACTGATTCAAGCTCACTTTGCGTGAACTTAACTGGAGGACTAATGAGCCCAGAAATATCGATTGAGACGCCGAAACCCGGCACCTCAACGAGTTGAGATCCAAGATCATTGGCAACTTCAATCTTGCCGTCAAGCAGTGCTATTGTTGAATCCTGTTGAGTGATAACTCCAATGAATTCAGTACCTCTAACGCCGATTGTTGCAACGGGTGTTTCCACCGTGACTTTCTCTGGATTGTTAGTAGCGACTTTGCCTGAGATGAATTTAAAAGCACCTTTTGATACTTTGACCGCGACATTCTGAGACTCATCACTGAAGACAAACGCGTCTATTGTGAGTGAGGCATTAGCCCCTAGATTAATGGCGGTCTGGTCTTTGAGTAGGATCTGTACGCGAGAATTGACATCAGAATTAATGATGTCGTTTTCAAAGATAGGGGTGCCACTTTTGGCTGGTATTTCTACCGAATTACGAACGATGCTTGCAGTGCCAGAAAGTGCTGCTACAACACCGATGGTTTCCTGCGCCATCGCGAATGAGCTGGTGAGTAGCGCCAGCATTAGAAACGCACTTAAACGATAGGCGCTAAGTAGCTTCATGGCAGTGACAGTTACTGAAAAGAAGCATACTGACAGTTTATCACGAACATTTTTTTGGTGATGCAGCGTGGAAGGCGGCGACATTCAGTATAATTTGCCACATCAACACTGCGCTCGACCTTCTTATGATAAGTCGTTTCACCTTTTGGCTTCTTTTTGTCTTACTTGTATTGTCTGCAGGCCTAAACGTCTATCAGATTCATGTCTTCTCGACGGAAGACCTGCGGATTGGGTCTTCAGGCGGCATTGAACAGTCGACGAGTGTTAGCATCAGACAAAACTTTGTTTTAGAGGTGGACATCGATAAAGATGGCTACAACACTGTGCGATCTAACCCATTCTGGGTGAAAGAAAAGCTGGGTAACATCTTGAATATCGAGGTCAAAAGATTCGACAGTTTGATACAAACGTTTTGTTATTACATCGAATCTGAAGGAATTGACGTTAAAAACTGCATTGATTCGGTGAACGTCTGGATTCAGCCGATAGATGGCCGAGAAGAAGCTTATATTGCTATCACAGGTGAGCCGATCGACTCAGCCGGAGTCGATGTCTCTAAGTTATGTAGAGAGCAAGTGTGTCGTTCCTTTCGCTTGATCCATTTATCACGGGAAGGTAAGAAAACATTCGTTGCTGGAGATTCTGGTTATCAAACGATTCAAACCAATGAAAAGAATTTGCGTTTCGGGCTTGTTAAGATAGGTCAAAGTGGCATCTTGGCCTTGACGAAGAAAGTCGATTGGTTTGGTGCAGACATTGCCACGACAGATCTCAGCATTTATCTCAGCACAGGCAGATCAATCCTAGAGGTGTTACGGATCCCAATAGCAGGGAGTTGGACTGATGCGGAGTGCATGGATGTGGCTGAGGATGAGCCCATTAAATTTAAAGAAGAGTGCGGGAAGCAGTTCAGTACGGATTTAGTGACGAATTTTAAAAAATCACCTTTTTGGTCACCAGGTGACCTGTTGCTAACGAATTCGTTAAATGCCAAAGGAACGCCGGTTCGAGTGGCATTTGATCGGAACGAAAATCAATATGCCTGTCTCTTATACACATCTCCGAGCCCACGAGA
>CAJXPC010000117.1 GCA_913057845.1 uncultured Pseudomonadota bacterium | reverse complement strand
GAGATGTAGAGAGGTCTCGTGGGCTCGGAGATGTGTATAAGAGACAGTACCAATCAATATTAGAAGCAATACTAATCGATATGTTGTGCGACATAGCGCGAGCTGACGATGTTGAGACCAAAGCTTTAACATTTGATTTATCGTCGATTAATGAATCGCTTCAATTGGCGGCAGTTGCATTTCAAGAATATATGCGCTGGGAGAATCACGTTTCATATCTCATTTAAATCAATGGATTTCTAGAGCGAATTTTAGGCTCAACTGCCTCTTGTCACAAGGGAACATTTAGATGTTCATAACAGTTTGATATGCCGATGAGAAAAAACTGATTTCGGTGCCACAGCATGACGTTTGAAGTACAGTTGTTTGTTGCTTTTTCAGGGCTCTGACAGCGTGGTTACTGGCTGGTTTGATATGAGTGAGCATTGTAATAGCAGATACATCACCTTAAGTCCTCGTAGTTACCCTTATACGGAATTACGTGTCGGACCCCTCCTTTAGGAAACTCAGTGTCACCGTTACGTCTTGGGATCAGGTGCGCGTGGCAGTGCCATACCGACTGACCGGCAACTTGACCACAGTTCATGCCTATGTTGAAGCCCTCAATGCTGGAGTCTGAGTCGAGTAGGATTTTTCGCTGGTCTAGGATCAGTTCATGTATGGCGATCACCTCGGCAGGGACTAGACCAAAATAATCTAGGGTATGTCGTTTAGGTATGAATAAGGTATGCCCTTCGGTTACTGGAAAGCCATCACGGACGGTATACGCCAAATCATTTTCTGCAACGATGCGTTCACTCCCTGTCGTCTGAAGTTCACAGAACAGACAAGGAGGTTCGATCATGGTTTCCCTCAATTCAGAAGTACTGATACTTTTTCACCGCTGGCTCGTCCCATTCGATTCCATTCCCGACGCGATTCGGCACGTTAGCCATGCCGTCTTTCACCTCAAACGGCTCTTGAATCAAAGGGTTTCCCCAGTCGCGATACTCTAACCAATCCGCGGATTCAGACGCTTTCAGCAAATGGGCGGATACCTCAGGATACAAATGGCTTGATAATGGCGCGTTCGCTGCGCCAGCGATTGCTGCTGCACTCATCCAACCAGTGACCCCACCAATTCTCATGAGGTCGGGCATGTATAGATCGGCAGCATTTGCTTGGATTGCTTCCAGGAATGAACGAGGCCCATATATATTTTCACCGATTGATATTGGGGTTTTTATTTCTCTGGTTAATTGTGCGTTTTGTGCGTACGTATCGTAGACAATGGGCTCTTCAAACCAATACATTCCTTGATCATCTAGTCCGTGAAGTCTAGTAATTGCCTCTTGGATTGTCTGACCTTGATTGAAGTCAACCATCAGATGTATATCCTCTCCAACCGCTTCCCGAACGATTTCTATCGCTTTTATGTCGTCCTTAAGTTTGGGTCGTCCTAGTCTCATCTTGATCGCCTTAAAGCCCCCTTCGCTGACCAATTCTTCAGCCTCTTTAGCTAGCTCGTCGAACGGAAGTAGCCACAATCCATTCGTGTTATATGCTCTCATAGGACCGGTGGATCCTCCAAGTAAATTAGCTAGAGGCATATTTGCAGACTTAGCAAGTGCATCCCAAAGCGCCATATCAAGACCAGCTGCCACGATCACGCTGAGACCCTGCCGTCCAATTAGATGTAATGAACCAATTACCTCTCGGTACATGTCGGCAGGACAAATTGGCCTGCCTTTGAATTTGGTTGCCATGTCGTGTAATGCGGGAGCAATATACTTAACGGAATCTTTAATATACGGTTCAAGATAGGCTCGTCCAACAATACCCTCTTTTGTTTGCACGTCGATTAAGATCAATGGCCACTCAGTGAACTGGCCAACTTTTGCGACAATGGGACGCCTCAATGGGACAACGGAGGCCCGAACATTAATACTTTCAAAGGTAAGTTTTTCCATCAAATTCTCTCTTATACTGGTCAAATTAAATTAAATTCTACCTCACTCGGAATTTTTTTTGTTGTAGCCCGATATTGTAATTTGACCGCCACATTTTTTTGCTCGTTTTAGCCAAAGTCGTATAAAATAACTAAAACACTATATGTCTTTTTTTAAACCTAACTTATGGATACCAAATCGCAATGAAAATCACACTTTCAGCTTTATTAGGCCTATTTGTCTTTATTTCATCTGCTGCCGCTGAGCATCATGGCCATTCAGCAGGAAAACTTTCTTTAATCTCTAATGGCGAATTTATATTACATTCAGTCGAGGCAGGTGACATTAAACATACACTTGCTGAACTTAAAGGATTGGGTAACATCGCTGACTCCACTTATGCGCCGATGCCAAACGGTACAGTTATCGCGTTTGAGTGCGCGGGCAGCAGCGTAACCAAAAACGGCGAGAGCAGTCTTTATGCATTGTGTTTGGCTAAGGATAAAGATGGTGACCAATTCTCAATTGAAAATACTCGGGTTGGTTTGATTGGCGTAGCCGGACCTGGAGAGGGTGTCATGCGCGGCATATCAGGTAAATTTGCAGATTTAATGGGCACCTGTACTTACGTGCCAACGTACATGATGAATGACGGTGTGTTCGTATCCGTTGCTTATGAATGTGACATGAAACACTAAAATACTCCGTTCAAGTGTAGTTAAAACGGCAGGTATAATCCGTATCTGCCGTTTTTTTATGGCTTTTAATTTAGGAGTAATGCGAATATGTGCCGCACTATGAATGTGTTGTCTTTGTTTTTAGGAGCATTAGTAATGTCCAGTTTGGTTTCCTGTGGATCCTCTGATAGTGATGTGAGTCGTCAAGATAAGATTGAACGTCTTCTTGAGGGGACCTATGAATTAGCAAGTTGGAATGATGGCGCTGACGAATTTTCCCCACCTGATGTAAAAGGACGCATCACTTTTTACGATGGGAAAAGTGTTTTTATCATGCATAACAGTATTGATCTAAAAAATCTCACCACGCTCGCCTGGATGGGTGAGTACCAACTGGTTGGAGATACCTTCGGATATCGCTACACCAATGCGTCTACTTTTAAAACAAAAGATGGCGTAACTACTGAAACCAATCAAGTGCCATGGACGGAATTTAGAGAATTCACAGTTACAGAAGTAACTGACTCCTTACTTAAATTTGAAGCGAACGGTGGAAAGCAGGTTTTTGAAATTGGTGTCGATCAATTAATTTATACCGATTTTGCTCCTGCTAATAATGTCGGATCAGGCAGCGGTTTTGCAAGCCGTGTGTGGAACCGAATTTCTGATAAGCCCTAACTGAGACGCTTAAGCGGTACGTTCGGCTGAGCGTACCGCTTTTTCTAGCGGCTCAGACGTCTTTTCTGCCTTGTGATTAAAACGGACGATCACCTTTCAATGTTATTCTGTGGAGTAGTCTCAACTGACCTTGATAGTCATTGAGCGGCAGGTGCAATAAGCATCGGTTATCCCAAAGCGCTAAATCCCCTTTTCGCCAGCTGAAACGACACTGGAACTCCTCTTTCATTTGATGTGCAAATAGATCAGTGAGTAGCGCCCTACTGCCCTCCTCGCTGAGCCCTTCTACGCTACAGGTATGAGCAGGGCTAATATAAAGGCTTTTCAATCCAGTATCAGGGTGGGTTCTAACCATAGGGTGTGATGCTGAATAGCTGACAGAAGACGCTTTGCCGGAATCCGTAATTCGATTTAAACGCGTGGCAGAAACTGCTTCTAGATCTGAGCGCGACTCCGCCTGTAACGAGCTGATGTGATCTTTAACGTCATTAGACAGCTTGTCATACGCTTTGTATTGGTTCGAGAACAGTGTGTCGCCGCCTTGCTCTGGCACCTCGATCGCGTAGAGCATACTGGCTTTTGGAGGGACCTCGAGATAAATGGTATCGGTGTGCCACACGCCACCAAAATTCTCTGTTTCCTTGGGTGTTTTTAAAACACGTGTGACTTCAGGGTGGCCCTCTAAACCGACTAAAAATGGATAGACATCGGGCTCTCCGAAATAACTGGCGAATTTAAGCTGTTCGGATGGGGTTAAACTCTGATTTCTAATAAACACAACGCTATATTGCAACCATGCTGCGTGTATTTGCTGCAGCTCTTCTTGGCTCGCAGAATGCAATGAGACGTCTTCGATGGTGCAGCCAACGTTTTGATTAAGCGGTTTAATAATCATTGAAGCAATCAATCATTTTTTTATCTCACTTATGTTCGTCAACTTTTAAATATTTTTCTATTTTAATTAGAATGACGACATACATTACAGTTTAGTTTACTTCCATGATCATACAAAAAATTATCGACATAAGGCATCACAAAATATTTGAAATTTCGATGATTTTTATCATCATTTTTTCGGCCCTTACTGTGGGTGCAAGAACCTATCGGCAACTTGAACCTTACCAGGATTTACTGTCATATCTTGATATTTTAATCAGTGTTATTTTTCTGATTGAAATCATCATTCGTTATGTTGCAGAGGGTGATTTCAAACGTTTTGTGCGCGATCCGTGGAATCTCTTCGACGCAATAATTGTTATTGGCAGCTTGATCCCACTAGAGAGCTCAAACCTGGTCTACGTGGGACGTTTATTACGCATCTTTAGGGTTTTACGGTTGATTTCGTTTATCCCTGAATTACGCCTACTTTTGAACGCGCTATTTAAATCTCTCCCAAGGTTGGGGTATTTAGTCTTGTTGATGTTCATCTTCTTTTATATTTATGGCGCGATTGGATCGACCTTATTCGGGTCGATTAACCCATTTCTATGGGGTGATATCGCCAAGTCCATGCTGACGTTATTCCGCGTCATGACTTTTGAAGATTGGACAGACGTCATGTACGAAGTTATGGAGTTTTATCCCCTTGCCTGGATTTATTTCCTCACATTCATTTTCTTCTCAGCATTCGCATTTCTTAACATGCTGATTGCTATCGTAGTTGACGTCGTTAACAAGGAAAATAAAGCGTTAAACTCAGGTGATGAAGCAGAGGAACGTCATAAACAGGAGCTTATGGCTGGTATTAAAAAAATATCGGGCGAGCTGGAGCGATTAAAGAATAGATTAGGCTGATGGTGTCGCGTGGTTTGTTAAAAAAAGCTTATGGAAGTTTTCAGTGGTTTTTTGAGCAACCACATCCAGAGGTAAATCTTTTACTCGAGCCAGCTCTTCGAGAACGAAGCGTACATATGAGGGTTCATTTGTTTTTCCTCGGTGTGGCATGGGTGCTAAGTATGGAGAATCCGTTTCGATCATTATTGATTCGAGGGGTATAGTCCTAGCAACGTTGCGAACTTCCTCAGCATTTTTGAATGTCAGTATCCCAGAGAATGAGATCAAAAATCCGAGTTCAATTGATGCGAGTGCAAATGGTAGGGTCTCTGTGAAGCAATGCATGACACCTCTAACCTCTCCACGGCCTCTTTCTCTGAGGATGTCTAAAGTATCGTTGCCTGCTTCTCGCGTATGAATGATCAGCGGTTTCTGGGTTTTCTTGGCCGCATCAATATGAACTCGAAAACGCTCACGTTGCCATTCGGTATCGCCTTCAGATCTGAAGTAGTCGAGACCTGTCTCGCCAATAGCGACTACTTTTGGGTGATTCGACAATGTGACTAATTGCTCTACTGTAGGTTCTTCACAATTTTGATGATCTGGGTGCACGCCTACGGACGCAAAAATATTGGGGTATCGAGTTGCCAGATCCAGTATTTCCGGGAATTTCTCTAACTCGACTGAAACGCATAAGGCCTTGGACACACCGTTCTCTTCCATGCGCTTAAGAAGACCGTCGATATCTTCCCCAAGTTCTGGAAAGTTGATATGGCAATGCGAATCAATAATTTTCATAGTGTTGGTTATTATGTTTGTGGCCATTTCAAAAAAAGTGCTTCTAAGGCCAGTCGTCGGTTAAGCGGGTGATTTACTGACTTGAGATAGTCATTGAAGCTACCTTGCCAATGTGTCACTGCTTTGGCTGTCACCGCACGTTTAATGCGCTGAATCTCTGACACTTTATCCTTATGAAAGACGATATCCCCACCCAGATCCGCCATCAGCAAGTCATGCAGCTGTCTCTTATACACATCTGACGCTGCCGACGAATAGAGAGGTGGAGATCTCG
>CAJXPC010000116.1 GCA_913057845.1 uncultured Pseudomonadota bacterium | reverse complement strand
ATGTTACACGGATCGTTGTGTGCACTTGGTGGGATGATTCCGTTTCCTGTTCTGAGTGCCATGAAGCACTTCCCTGAGGACTTTTGTCTCGAACCGCATGCCAATAAGGCAGCAGCTTAGATTTTTGGAGAAAATTTATGAGCAAAACAGTATGGAAAGATTTAGGAACTCCTGAAATTAAATCAGGAAATTTTGTAGATCTCCTGGTCGATGGTGTGCCGGTTTCTGTTCCAGAGGGCACTTCAGTATTGCGGGCTGCATCATTGGCCGGCTTGTCGATCCCTAAGTTATGCGCGACAGAGAGCCTTGAGGCTTTTGGTTCGTGTCGCTTGTGTTTGGTTGAAATAGAGGGCAAGAGAGGATACCCCGCATCGTGTACCACTCCTGCCGAGTCGGGAATGGTTGTGCGAACGCAGACTGAAAAGTTGGCGAAGTTAAGACGAGAGGTAATGGAGTTATACATTTCGGACCATCCGTTAGACTGTTTGACCTGTTCTGCTAACGGGGATTGTGAATTGCAGGATGTTGCAGGAGCTGTTGGTTTAAGAGAGGTTCGCTATGGGTTTGAAGGTGAAAATCACTTAGAAGCGGCTAAAGACGAGTCTAATCCGTATTTTACTTTTGATGCGTCAAAATGCATTGTGTGCTCTCGATGCGTTCGGGCCTGTGAAGAGACCCAAGGCACTTTCGCTTTAACCATTGATGGGCGTGGTTTTGGTTCAACTGTTTCGGCTGGTCAAAAGGAATCATTCCTAGACTCAGAGTGCGTGAGTTGTGGTGCGTGTGTCGCGGCTTGTCCAACAGCTACCCTTATGGAAAAGTCTGTGATAGAGCAAGGGCAGCCTGACAGGAGCGTTATTACGACGTGTGCTTATTGTGGTGTTGGCTGTTCATTTAAGGCCGAAGTAAAAGGTAACGATGTTGTTCGAATGGTGCCTGACTTCAACGGGAAAGCCAATCATGGACACTCGTGCGTTAAAGGTAGATTCGCGTTTGGGTATGCGACGCACAAAGATCGAATCACGAAACCAATGATTCGGAAAAAAATTACAGATGCCTGGAGGGAAGTAACTTGGGAAGAGGCGATGTCATACGCCGCATCCGAGTTTAAGCGAGTTCAGGAACGTTATGGTCGAGGCTCTATTGGGGGCATTACCTCTTCTAGATGTACTAACGAAGAGACTTATCTCGTGCAAAAGCTCATACGGGCTGCCTTTGGTAACAATAACGTGGATACGTGTGCACGAGTGTGTCACTCCCCTACGGGATATGGCCTTAAGACTACAATTGGCGAGTCAGCAGGTACGCAAGATTTTGATTCAGTTGAGGATGCAGATGTCGTTATTGTTATTGGTGCAAATCCCACTGACGGACATCCTGTTTTTGCTTCTCGATTAAAAAAACGATTGAGAGAAGGTGCGAAACTGATTGTAGCTGATCCGAGAAAAATTGACCTCGTTGACGGACCTCATGTTAAAGCCAACTATCACTTGAAGTTATTACCGGGAACGAATGTTGCCCTTATAAATACAATTGCACATGTTATCTACACTGAAGGTTTGCATGATCAAGCGTTCGTTACCGAACGATGTGAAGAGGTGAATTTTAAGAAATGGGTGGCATTTATATCACAAGAGAGGAATTCACCGGAAGAAATGGAGGCCGTCACAGGTGTGCCGGCAGGTGATCTGCGTGGGGCTGCTAGGTTATATGCGACCGGAGGTAATGCAGCAATTTATTATGGCCTAGGCGTTACAGAGCATAGCCAAGGATCGACGATGGTTCTGGGTATCGCAAATCTAGCGATGTTGACGGGGAATATCGGTCGATCTGGTGTTGGTATAAATCCACTTCGAGGGCAGAACAATGTTCAAGGGGCCTGCGATATGGGATCGTTCCCGCATGAGCTTCCTGGTTATCGTCACGTGTCGGATACTGTGACAAGAGAGATGTTTGAGCGTGAATGGAATGTGTCGCTTGACTCTGAGCCAGGCCTCAGAATTCCTAACATGCTCGATGCAGCTCATTCAGATGAGTTCAAGGGAATTTATATCCAAGGTGAGGATATTGCTCAGTCTGACCCCAATACTCAGCATGTAACCTCGGCACTTGAATCAATGGAGTGTGTCGTCGTTCAAGATATTTTCCTTAATGAGACCGCAAAATTTGCGCACATCTTTTTGCCAGGAGCTTCTTTCCTAGAGAAAGATGGCACTTTTACCAATGCTGAGCGCCGAATTTCTAGAATTCGTAAAGTTATGGAACCACTCGGGGGTAAGGCAGATTGGGAAGCTACTATAATGCTTTCTGAGGCGCTTGGTTACCCAATGGATTACAAGCACCCATCGGAAATTATGGATGAGATCGCACGATTGACCCCGACGTTCACGGGGGTGAATTATCAGAAGCTTGATGAAGATGGGAGTATCCAGTGGCCATGTAACCAGGCCGCGCCAAACGGCACACCAATCATGCATATCTCAGAGTTTGTTAGGGGTAAAGGACGATTCGTGATTACTGAATACGTCCCAACCAGTGAGCGAACGACCCGCAAATATCCGTTAATCCTTACGACTGGAAGAATCTTGTCTCAATACAATGTCGGAGCGCAAACACGGCGAACTGATAATGTGGTTTGGTTTGATGAGGATCGACTTGAGATTCATCCGAGTGACGCTGAATTACGTGGTGTTAAGACAGGGGAGTGGGTTGGGATCCGTAGTCGATCAGGTGAGACGGTGCTTCGGGCACATGTGACTGATAAAGTTCAGCCAGGTGTGGTTTATACCACATTCCACTTCCCGGAATCAGGCGCTAATGTCATCACGACAGATAATTCTGATTGGGCGACGAATTGTCCAGAGTTTAAGGTCACCGCTGTGCAGGTGGAGCCTGTGACGCAGCCGGCACAGTGGCAGAAGAAATTCGAACAGTTTAATAAACAACAGCTTGAATTATTAGCAAAGGCTGCAGAGCCTGAGCGGGTTTAGAGATATACCTGTGACCATTAACGCTATCATCGAGCGTGAGGCGCTGAAATGGACGCTCGATGGTGGGGCGGAGCTAGAGCTTAATTCCATCGCTGAGGAAGTTCCCTTAGCTCTGGTCTTCAATGGTGAGCCTTTCGCCGTGATGATGGTAAGTCCCTCAGATTTGACTGACTTTGTAGTTGGTTTTTCATTCACTGAGAATTTAATCTCTGATGCCGGCGAAATAGATGGCATTGAATTTACTCATAGTGATAAGGGAATTACGGCTTATATAAGCGTATCGCGTACGATTAGCGATAATTTGAGGAAGCGTAAAAAAAATGTAGTCGGCCGAACCGGCTGTGGTCTCTGTGGCGAAGAAACGCTTGATGGTGCTATCCGGGTAGTGTCTAAAGTTAACGCCCCTGAGTCTTTCAAAACAGATGTAATACAGCGGGCACTCCAATCACTCGAGACGCTGCAGACCATGAATCATGATGTCGGCACACTGCACGGAGCGGCCTGGTCGGATAGAGATGGCAGTATTAGCTTGATTAAAGAGGATGTCGGACGACATAACGCCTTAGACAAGTTGATTGGAGCACTTCTATTAAATCCGGAATATGGACATCAAGGATTTGTTTTGATTACGAGTCGGGCAAGTTATGAAATGGTTACAAAGATAGCTAGAGCTAATGTTGGTCTGTTGGTGGCTGTCTCAGGTCCTACTTCGCTAGCGATTAAGACAGCAATCAATAGTGATGTTACCTTAGTTGGCTTCGCACGTAATGGACGCCAGACCATTTATTCACACAAAGAGCGAGTTTTGTTAGAAGGGAATGCAATATGAATCCATCTCAATTAGTGAAGATGGTGAACGATATTTCTAATTTTTTTGTATCTGAAGAAGATGAAAATGAAGCGATCGCTGGGGTATCGGGACATATCACTCGATTTTGGGATCCCAGAATGAGAAAGGAAATCATCGAATATTTGATTAATGACGGAGGTGAAGGGTTAAGTACATTGTCTCGGGCAGCGATTGCTGTTTTAGAGAAGCCTCGTGCTTAGTTTGCTTTATTCATCAGGTATAAATTTCAGTGCTGTCCCGTTGTTACAGTAGCGCTGACCCGTGGGCTGGGGCCCATCTGGAAATACATGTCCGTGATGTCCGTCACAGATCGCACATCGATATTCTGTTCGAGACATAAAGAGCTTCTTATCTACTTTGGTGACGAATGCGTCTTCGATGTGATTAAAAAAACTAGGCCATCCCGTACCGCTATCAAACTTCATATCAGAGGTGAATAGGGGTGTGTTACACCCAGCGCAAACGAAAGTCCCTTTGCGATGTTCCCGGTTAAACGGATGACTGAAACTTTGCTCCGTTCCCTCTTTTCTAAGGATTTGATATTCCTCAGGTGTTAAGTCGGACCGCCATTGCTCATCTGTCTTATTAAGTTTTTTCATGAATCGATTAGGCCTCTTATAAGCTGAACATCTACAAGTTCACCAGCATTAACTTTTCCCATATCAGTGGGAAGAACGATGAAGCAATGCGCCTGACTCATCGAAGATAAAATTCCAGATCCTTGGTCCCCAGTTGGTTGGACTGTCCACTCTCCAGTGGTCGTTTGACTCAAGATCCCTCTTTGAAATTCAGTACGTCCAGGTGCTTTTTTAAGTGGCCCGGTACAGAGTGCTTTAAAGGTTGGTGAAGGAGTTCGTATTACTTGCCCCTGGAGTGTTTTGAGGGCTGATTGCACGAATTGGTAGAACGTCACCATGACTGCAACTGGATTTCCGGGTAACCCAAAGAAATGCGATTGACCTACTTTTCCGAATGCTAACGGACGACCAGGTTTCATTGCTATTTTCCAAAATAGAACCTCGCCGATTTTATTCAGTATTGGTTTTACAAAATCCGCCTCACCTACAGAAACACCGCCACTGGTAATAACTACATCAGCAATATTTGTTGAATCTATAAATGCTGCTTCAACCGCTTCTGGTGTATCCCTGATTACGCCCATGTCTATGAGTTCGCAGCCCAGTTCGGTGAGCATTCCAAAAATCGTATAACGATTGCTGTCGTAAATTTGACCTTCTCGGAGAGGATTGCCAATGCCAACCAGTTCATCACCTGTGGAGAAGAACGCAACGCGAAGTTTTCGATAAACGCTAATCTCGGGTATCCCAAGCGATGCAATGAGCCCAAGATCGGCCGGCCTGACTTTGTGTCCTTTTTGTAAGGCGGCAGATCCAAGTTTTAGATCTTCACCGGCCTTCCGGGTATTCGCTCCTGTTGGAAAGAAATCTACACTGACAACCCCATCGATTCTCTCGGCGCGCTCCTGCATAATTACTGTGTCAGCGCCTTCGGGTATAACCGCGCCAGTCATGATTCGAATTGATTCACCTTTTTTGAGGCCTCCCTCAAAAGGTTGACCTGCAAAGGCGGTCCCAACTACTGTCAGGTCAGTCTTCTTGCCTTCTGATAGGTCATGGCCTCTGACTGCATATCCGTCCATTGCAGAATTGTCATGCTGAGGGACATTGACCGGTGAGATTACATCTTGCGACAAAATTCGCCCAAGCGCATCACGAATGGATACTCGTTCTGAGCTGGTGACAGGATCTAAGAATCCCCCAATATAGCTTCGGGCTTTATCCACGGGCATGGAGTTAGGATCGTAATCACTCTCTTGGGTAATGGTTTCTAATCTATTTTGTTTGGTCATGAGTTTAACGTCTTATTCTTTTCGGTTGCTTATCCACCAATATATGACATCTCTATTTTTCGTGTTGTGGCGGTTTCAGCTGTCCTTATTTCAGAATAGTTATCGGTTCTCGATTGCCAAAGCTTAGAGATGACATCTGAGATTGCTGTGTCGGATGCACCTGTTCTAAGTAGCATGCGAAGGTCTGTACCTTGTGTAGCAAAGAGACAGGTATAAATCGACCCTTCTGCTGACAGTCTGGCTCTGGTGCATGATTGACAAAAAGCTTGTGTGACCGAAGAAATAAATCCGATTTCTCCTGATCCATCAGTATACCTCCAGCGCTCGGCAACTTCCCCAACATAATTGGGTTCGATCGGCTCAATTGGGAAAATAGCTGTCTCTTATACACATCTCCGAGCCCACGAGACCTCTCTACATCTC
>CAJXPC010000115.1 GCA_913057845.1 uncultured Pseudomonadota bacterium | reverse complement strand
GAGATGTAGAGAGGTCTCGTGGGCTCGGAGATGTGTATAAGAGACAGACGCAATCGGATCCGAATTTAAAGGTAAAAATGTATTGCTTGTCGATGACTCCATCGTGCGGGGGACTACCAGTCGAGAAATTGTGCAAATGGCGAGAGATGCTGGGGCAACTCAGGTGTACTTTGCATCTGCCGCGCCGCCGGTTCGTTTCCCAAACGTTTATGGCATTGATATGCCAAGCTCAAAGGAGTTGATAGCGCATGGTCGGGATGAGGAGGCGATAGCGGCCGAAATCGGAGTTGATCGTATCATCTATCAAACCGTTGAAGATCTTATAGCTGGTTGCGCTTCGTTCAATCCGAAAATCACACAGTTTGAAGCTTCGTGCTTCACTGGGGAGTACGTGACGGGAGACGTATCGGCTGACTACTTAGTTTCTGTAGAGGGTGAACGGAACGATGAGAAACTGTCGTCAGTTTTGCAGGCGACGGCTGATTTAGACTTAGATGTTATTAATGGGTGAGCCGAGTCTTAAAATTGGCTACTTCAATCGAAAAATTGGTCTAAGTAGCCCGATTCATTAATCACTAAGGCTTGTCCTCTTGTACGCCAATCTGCGAGCACGAATCTCTCTAGAGTTTGCTCATTAACCAACTGTTTATGATGGGCATGGCGGTGCGTGTGCCCATGAATTATTCTGCGACAATTGTACGTTTCAAATGCTTCGTCTACGGTTTGAATTGAAACATCCATGATTTCAGCGATCTTTTTTTCTTTTGAGGCATCACTTTTCTCTCGATAACTTTGTGCCCGTTTGTTCCTCTCGCTAATCGGTAGTTTTACAAAATCATCGATCCACTGATTAGATCTAACAATTGAACGTATTGCTTGGTACTCTGTGTCATCAGTACACCATTGATCTCCGTGGCTTAGCAGTGTTTTTTCGCCATGGATCTCTATGAGGTGAGGATCTGAAAGCATCTCCCCATGCGTTAGTCCCGCTAATTGCTCTCCCATCAAAAAATCTCTATTGCCTCGCATGAGGCTGAGCTTGGCTCCTGCATCTGTTAAAGCTCTTAGAGCTGGCACGACAGTCGAAAATAGCGGGTTGTTAATGTCGTCATCCCCGACCCAATACTCGAACAGGTCACCTAGAATAAACAGGTGATTAGAAGGAGCGGCATATCTCTCTAGCAACCGCAAAAATATGTTCGTTTTTGCGGTTGCTGAGGGAGATAAATGTAGGTCCGCAATGAAAATGAAATTTATATTAGGTTTCATTTACTTATGCAGGATGTATCGCATTCCGTTAGACGCGCGCCACATTTTCAATGATGACCGTCTCACTGGGGACATCTTGATGGAATCCATTGGTTCCTGTTGCGACGTCTTTAATTTTATCGACTACTGGTTCTCCTTCTACGACCTTAGCAAATACACAGTATCCGTATCCTTGGGGTGTTTCAGATGAGAAGTTGAGGAAGTCGTTATTAGATACATTAATAAAGAACTGGGAAGTGGCTGAGTGAACATCGTTAGTTCGAGCCATTGCGAGGGTATAAGCTTCGTTCTTTAACCCGTTATTGGCCTCATTTTCGATTGGAGCCTGAGTCTCTTTCTCTTTCATATTTGAGTCCATGCCGCCACCTTGGATCATGAATCCTTTAATAACCCGATGAAAGATTGTGCTGTCGTAGAAGCCAGAATCTACATAATGTAGAAAGTTTTCTACTGTTTTCGGGGCTTTTTCTTCATCTAGCTCAATGACGATATCTCCCATTGAGGTTTTTATTTTTACTTGTGTGGCCATTAATTTCTCTCTGTAATGTTGTGTGAATATGAGTTCTTTAATTCTTAAACTAGTTGAACACTTCTAAACTTGATGCGGTTTAATGAAGTAGCCTGGCTAACGATATCAGAAATGGTGTCTGCGAGTCCATGTGAGCTGCGATCTGTCGGCGTTTATGATGCTAAAAATAGGTGCTCTGCTATACTTCACACCTCTAAATTAAGCGTTGGACAAGCACTTAGTTGAATTTTTTTATGTAGTTTTTTGACGTGACTCGATATCGCGATATGTTGAAATTTTTTAATACCCTTACTCGTAATAAAGAAGTTTTTAAGCCGATTCAAGAAAACTCGGTGCGTATGTACGTCTGTGGAATGACGGTTTACGATTTCTGTCATTTGGGCCATGCGCGGGTAATGGTTGTTTTTGACATGGTTCGAAGTTGGCTTCGGTCATCTGGTTACGATGTTCTTTATGTTCGAAATATTACTGATATCGATGACAAGATTATAAATAGAGCAAATGAAAATCAAGAGACGTTCTTAGATTTGACTGAGCGTTATATTCAAGCCATGAATGATGACGCCGCGGCGCTTGGTGTTTCCACTCCAGACTTTGAGCCGAAGGCTTCCGATAATATCCCACAGATGATTGCGCTGATTGAGCAGTTGATTGCAAAGGGTTTGGCATATGCAGGTCCTGCTGGAGATGTCTATTACTCAGTTAATAAATTCAAGGGTTACGGCAAATTGTCCGGAAAGTCACTGGAGGATCTTCGAGCTGGTGAGCGAGTGGATGTTAACCCCGACAAAATATATCCCATGGATTTCGTACTTTGGAAGGCCACCAAGCCAGGCGAACCATCCTGGCCATCTCCCTGGGGCGAAGGAAGGCCAGGTTGGCACATTGAATGCTCAGCAATGAGTGAGCGATATTTGGGTGCGCACTTTGATATTCATGGTGGAGGACAGGACCTTCAATTTCCTCATCATGAGAATGAAATTGCTCAGTCCGAGGGTGTGCATGATCATCAGTTTGTAAATTATTGGATGCATAATGGGTTTGTTCGTGTCGACGATCAAAAGATGTCTAAGTCACTGGGCAATTTTTTTACCGTTCGGGAGATACTGAGTAGGTATGACGCAGAGGTGATTCGATTCTTCATTCTTAGAGCGCATTACCGAAGCCCGTTAAATTATTCTGATCATCATTTGGATGATGCCAAGTTGGGATTGAATCGCTTGTATACTTCGCTAAAGGGTATCACCTTCGATGCTGTTTCTGATGAGGTTGACTGGGGTGATGCTCGAGCTAAGAGTTTCCGCGCCGCATTAGATGATGATCTCAATACGCCTGAGGCAATGTCGGTGTTATTTGATTTGGTGAGTGACTTGAATCGGGATCGGAGTGTCTCCACTGCAAAACTATTGAAGGGTTTAGCCGGAGTTTTAGGTCTTCTGGGGCGAGACCCATCTGAGTTCCTTCAAGCCGGAGGGAATTCTGAATTGTCAGCTGCTGAGATTGACGGCATGATTAAGGAAAGGGACGAGGCTCGGGCAAATAAAAACTTTGATGAAGCGGACGAGTTAAGAGACCGGCTATTAAAGGCCGGGGTTATCTTAGAAGATTCATCGGGAAAAACGACTTGGCGGAGATCTTAACCCTCAAAAAAACTTTTCACTTTATCCATCCACGATTTCGCCTTTGGGCTGTGTAAATGAGTGTTAGATTGATTGATTTCTTCAAGATCAGTGAGTAATTCCTTCTGCTTATCAGTTAAATTAACCGGAGTTTCAACAAGGACGTGACACATCAGGTCGCCGTATCCGCTACTGCGTACGCCTTTGATCCCTTTTCCGCGCAACCTAAAAGTCTTGCCTGTTTGTGTCTCAGAGGAAATTTTTATTTTGGCGGAGCCATCAAGCGTGGGAACTCGAATCTCTCCGCCTAAAGCCGCAGTGGAAAAACTGATCGGCATCTCGCAGTGAAGATTATTCCCATCTCGCGTAAAGACTTCGTGCGCCAGAGTGTTGACGACTACATAAAGGTCCCCTGAAGGGCCTCCGTTCACGCCGGCCTCCCCCTCCCCAGACAGTCGTATACGGTCGCCTTGGTCTACTCCCGCAGGGATTTTTACTGATAGTGTTTTGTTGTCTCTAACCCTACCTTGTCCACTACAATCACCACACGGGGATCCAATGACTTTTCCAGACCCCTGACAATCAGGACATGTTTGTGCAATGGAGAAGAATCCTTGAGTGACGCGCACCTGTCCTTGCCCTTGACATGTTGGGCAGGTGGTTGGTGAGGTTCCTGGCTTGGCGCCGGTCCCCTTGCAGGGGTTGCATTCTTTGTAGGATGGAATCCTAATTTTTGTTTCAGTACCCCTTGCTGCTTCTTCAAGTGAAATTTCAAGATTGTATTTAAGGTCCGATCCACGATAAACATTTGAGCGTCTGCCACCGCGACCACCGCCGAAGACATCGCCAAAAATATCACCAAATGAATCGGAGAATCCCCCGAATCCGTTCCCGCCCCCCATGCCTGCAGACCCATCAAGGCCAGCGTGCCCGTATTGATCATAGGTGGTTCTTTTTTCGGGATCTGATAAAACCTCATAGGCTTCCTTCACTTCCGTAAACTGCCCTTCAGCTTTTGGATTGTCTGGATTTTTATCGGGATGGTACTTCATGGCAAGCCGTCGATAGATCTTCTTTAAGTCGCTATCGCTTGCATCCCGACTGATTCCTAGCACTTCGTAATAATCTCTTTTTGCCATAATTAATTTTTGCGTTAAGCGGTCTTTAAAACAGCAAAATGGTCGAGAGGGAAACCTTCTCGACCATTGCTTTGCTTCATGATCTAATGTTTACAATTACGATGTTTTTTTATCGTCTTCAACTTCTTCAAATTCTGCGTCGACAACATCTCCATCATTATCTTGGGCTCCATCTTGACCGTCACCAGACGCCGATTCGGCCTGTTCCGCATACATTTTTTCTGCTAAAGATTGAGCTAGAATCGACAACGCTTGCGATTTAGCTTCGATATCGTCTTTATCACCATTTTTTAATGCCTCTTCAGCATCCTTTGCTGCGTCCTCTATCTTCGTCTTTTCCTCTTCTGAAACCTTGTCCACGTTTTCGCTGAGTGTTTTACGAGCACTGTGTATTAGGGAGTCACACTGATTCCTGATATCGACTAATTCCCTGGCTTTTCGGTCATCTTCAGCATGAGCCTCTGCGTCTTTGACCATTTTTTCGACTTCCTCATCGGATAGCCCAGAGTTGGCTTTGATAGTGATTTTGTTTTCTTTTCCCGTTGCTTTATCTTTGGCCGAGACATGTAATATGCCGTTTGCATCTATATCGAAATTGACCTCGATTTGTGGCATCCCGCGCCCGGCTGCTGGAATGTCGGTTAAGTTGAATTGACCCAAAGATTTATTATCTGTAGACATTTCACGTTCTCCTTGGAGGACGTGGATCGTGACCGCCGTTTGATTATCCTCAGCTGTTGAGAATGCTTGATTCGCTTTCGTTGGTATGGTCGTATTCTTTTGGATAAGCTTTGTCATAACGCCACCTAAAGTCTCGATTCCAAGGGACAGTGGTGTTACGTCGAGCAATAAAACATCTTTGACATCACCTCGCAAAACACCACCTTGGATTGCGGCGCCTACCGCAACGGCTTCATCTGGATTGACGTCTTTGCGTGGCTCTTTGTTAAAGAAGTTCTTAACTGTTTCCTGAACTTTGGGCATTCTTGTCATGCCGCCAACAAGGATGATGTCATCGATATCAGAGATTTTAACTCCTGCATCTTTGATTGCGACGCGACAAGGCTCAACTGTTCGACTGATTAAGTCATCCACTAAACTCTCAAGTTTAGCGCGTGTTATTTTGACGTTAAGGTGTTTGGGTCCTGACGCGTCAGCAGTGATGTAAGGTAAGTTCACATCTGTCTGTTGGCTGGAGGATAGTTCGATTTTTGCTTTCTCTGCTGCTTCTTTTAGACGCTGCAACGCTAAGACATCGCCGCGGAGGTTGACTCCTTGATCTTTCTTAAATTCGTCCGCTAGGTAATCAATGATTCGCTGGTCGAAATCTTCACCCCCTAAAAATGTATCTCCATTTGTAGAGAGCACCTCAAATTGATGTTCGCCATCCACCTCAGCAATTTCTATAATTGAAACGTCGAAGGTCCCACCACCCAAGTCGTAAAGAGCAATTTTTCTATCGCCTTGCTTTTTGTCCATGCCAAATGCAAGTGCGGCTGCAGTCGGCTCATTGATGATCCGCTTCACTTCCAATCCTGCGATTTTCCCAGCATCCTTGGTGGCTTGTCGCTGTGAATCGTTGAAGTACTGTCTCTTATACACATCTCCGAGCCCACGAGACCTCTC
>CAJXPC010000114.1 GCA_913057845.1 uncultured Pseudomonadota bacterium | reverse complement strand
TCTACACCTCTCTATTCGTCGGCAGCGTCAGATGTGTATAAGAGACAGCTTTTAATACAGGCGTTGACGAACATGCCGCCAAGGCGATTAGCCAACAGTTTGTTGAGGTCGTCATCGCGCCCCAGTTTTCCGAAAAAGCGATATCCTGTTTTGCTCAAAAAAAGAATGTTCGACTTCTGCAGATTGAACTTGATCACACCACAAACACACATGAGCTCAAGCGGGTCGGCGGCGGCATTCTGGTCCAAACTTCTGATGCTAAAAACGTGTCTGAGGCGGATTTAAAAATCGTTACCGAAATAAAACCCACGACAGAGCAAATGATGGACCTAATGTTTGCTTGGCGTGTCGCAAAATTCGTCAAGTCAAACGCGATCGTATTTTGTGGCAAAGGTATGACGCTAGGCGTGGGGGCCGGACAAATGAGTCGCGTCGACTCTGCCCGCATAGCTGCAATAAAAGCTGGAAATGCGAATCTTAGTCTCTCAAATTCCGTTGTTGCGTCAGATGCTTTTTTTCCATTTAGAGATGGTCTTGATGTGCTTAAGTCAGCTGGGGCTCAAGCTGTAATTCAACCCGGAGGCAGCATGCGAGATGATGAGGTCATTGCCGCAGCGAACGAACATGGCATGGCTATGGTTCTTACTGGGGCCCGGCACTTCCGACATTAAAAGAAATGCTCATACACTCACGTTTTTAGACAAACTGATCTTGATCACAGGATACAAATCATTATGAATATTCTCGTTGTAGGCAGCGGCGGTAGAGAACATGCGATTGCCTGGCGACTCGCTCAATCTCCTCGTGTATCAAAAGTGTTTGTCGCGCCTGGTAACGCAGGAACAGAGCTAGAGGATAGGGTACACAATGTGCCCTTAGTCGACACTCACGACCTGATAGATTTTGCAACGACGGAAAATATTCACATCACTGTAGTTGGTCCAGAAGCACCGTTGAGTGAGGGCATCGTTGACGCATTTAAAGCTAAGGGGCTGAAGATTTTTGGACCCGTAGCATTGGCAGCACAACTGGAGAGCTCAAAAGACTTCGCCAAACGATTTATGGCGGAACACAATATCCCTACCGCCGAATACGGCACATTTACTGACCCCAATGAGGCACACACCTACATCTCCAATAAAGGGGCGCCTATTGTCGTGAAGGCCGATGGATTAGCAGCGGGTAAAGGGGTTATTGTTGCCATGACAGAACAAGAAGCACACGATGCTGTGGATATGATGCTTGTTGAAAATAGCATGGGTATTGCTGGAGCAAAAGTGGTCATAGAAGACTTCTTGATCGGCGAAGAGGCTAGCTTTATTGTCATGATTGATGGCGAACATATTCTGCCGCTGGCGACCAGCCAAGATCACAAACGATTACTTAATGGTGATCACGGGCCCAACACAGGCGGCATGGGCGCTTACTCACCAGCGCCGGTCGTCACGCCCGAGATCCACGCAAAGACCATTAAAGACGTTATCGCGCCGGTCGTAAACGGAATGAAGCGTGCCGGGACACCCTTTGTAGGATTCCTCTATGCCGGGTTAATGATTGCGCCCGATCAATCCATCAAAGTACTCGAATTTAATTGCCGTTTAGGGGACCCCGAGACTCAACCAATAATGATGCGACTCAAAAGTGACCTTCTGGTTTTAATAGAGCACGCATTAGACGGTACGCTAAACCAAGTGGAGTCCGAGTGGGATCGCCGAACCGCACTAGGCGTCGTACTGGCGGCTGAGAATTATCCCGACTCACCACGTAAAGGGGATGTCATCACGCTAAGCGCGGATGAAAATAAGAATGTTCATGTTTTTCATGCGGGCACGCGCTTTGTCGATGGCCAAATCGTTACGAATGGTGGTCGTGTCCTTTGCGTAACCGCGTTGGGTGAGAACGCGGGTCAGGCTCGAGAGTTGGCACTGAGTGTTTCAGAGAAAATATCCTTTGCTGGCAAACAATATCGGACGGATATTGGTAACCGTGCAATCAAGAAGTGACCACCATGATAGACGTTGCACCAGTTAAAGAATTTTTTATAGCACTCCAACATCGAATCGTTGAAGAATTGGCAACGCTTGATGGCAAACCTTTTATTACCGACACATGGGATCGAGAAGGTGGTGGGGGTGGTATCAGTCAGGTGCTTGAAGAGGGAAACATATTTGAGCGCGCGGGAGTTAATTTTTCTCATGTCTTCGGTGATACGTTACCGCCTTCTGCGACAGCAGCCCGCCCAGAGTTGGCGGGACGATCGTTTGAGGCCATGGGGGTGTCCGTCGTACTGCATCCCAAAAACCCATACATTCCAACCATACATATGAACGTGCGATTTTTTTTCGCCGCACAGAAATCGAAAGAGCCTGTATGGTGGTTTGGTGGTGGGATAGACTTAACCCCCTACTATGGTTTCGACGAAGATTGCATACATTTTCATAAAACCTGCAAGGCATCGCTTGATCCTTTTGATGAAAAACTCCATCCAAAGTTCAAGAAATGGTGTGATGAGTATTTTTATCTCAAGCACCGTCAAGAGCCAAGAGGAATCGGCGGCATTTTTTTTGACGACCTGTCATCACCCGACTTTAATACCTGTTTTTCGCTAACACGCAGCGTAGGCGAACATTTTTTAATTGCTTACCTACCAATTGTCGAGAAACGTCAGCACACAACCTTTGGGGAGCGAGAAAAAGATTTCCAAGCGTATCGACGAGGTCGGTACGTAGAGTTCAATTTGGTATTTGACCGCGGGACACTATTCGGACTTCAATCAGGCGGACGAACAGAGTCCATATTAATGTCCATGCCTCCTAACGTGAAGTGGCGCTACAATTGGTCTCCAAAAGATGAATCGGATGAAGCAAAATTGTATACAAAATACTTAATAGGTAAAGATTGGGTATAAATATCCCCTGTGCGCAGCTGTCATGCACAGTGAAACTTGTACAAAAGTCACATACTCTTCAAGCTAATCGGCTTCGCCTAAATAAGAAGCTCGAACTTTTGGGCTTTGAAGCAGCGATCGTGACTCATCGGTCATTGATAACTCACCGCTCTCCATCACGTAAGCCCGCTGACTTGACTCAAGCGCTAACCGCGCATTTTGCTCGACTAATAAAATTGTGACCCCTGTCTTAGAGACGCCACGAATCACTTCAAAAATCTTTTCGACCATAATAGGCGCTAAACCCATTGACGGCTCATCTAACAACAATAACTTTGGTCTTGCCATCAGGGCTCGGCCAATAGCTAACATTTGCTGTTCACCACCCGACAAAGTGCCGCCCGTTTGTCGTCGTCTCTCTTTAAGTCTCGGGAAAAATTCGTACATTCTGCACAGATCTGATTCCTGATCTTGGCGGCTGCTACCCAAATATGCCCCCATCAGTAGATTTTCCTCTACCGTTAAACGGCCAAAAACCCCGCGTCCTTCAGGCACCAATGAAATACCACATCGCACTCGTTCAAAGACAGGCTGTGTGGTGAGGTTCGCCCCATCAAAATAGACATGACCGCCATGATCAAGCAAGCCGGAAATCGCATTTAGCATAGAGCTTTTCCCAGCGCCATTTGCACCAATTAGCGCGACCGTTTCTCCCTCCTCAACCCTAATATCAACATCTCGTACCGCTCTAATTCCCCCATACCTCACACTAAGCGATTGCACATCAAGAAAGCTCATGGCAACTCCCCTCCCAAGTAGGCTTGTATGACATTAGGATCTCTACGAACTAGATTAGGTACGTCTTCCGCAATCTTTTGCCCATAATCAAGTACTGCGACACGATCACACAAATTCATGATGAGCTTTACATCATGCTCAATCAACAATATAGATACGCCGTCACTTCGAATTCTTCGTATCAGCAACTTCAATTCGTCTGTCTCTGTAGCGTTCATTCCGGCGGCTGGCTCGTCTAGCGCCAAAAGTTTAGGCTTCATCGCTAACGCTCGCGCAATCTCTAGCCTGCGCTGATCTCCATACGATAGATTCTTAGCCAAATTGTCAGCTTGAGATAAAATTCCAACGTAGTCCAGCCAAGCTCTCGACTGCACGCGTATCAACTTCTCCTCAGATCTTGCCGACTTAGTATTAAAAATGGCACCGATAGGTCCTGTTGACGTATTGGCATGTGTCCCGATCATCACATTTTCCAACACGGTCATCTTTTGAAAAAGACGAATATTTTGAAACGTTCGAGCAATACCGCTAATAGCAACCTGATGCGGCTTTCTCCCAACGAGTGACTCCCCATTAAATTCAACACCACCACTGCTAGGCGAATAAACACCAGTGATGACATTGAATAGCGTGGTCTTACCCGCCCCATTAGGTCCAATCAACCCGTATATTTCACCACCTTCAATCGTCAAAGAAACATTGTGCAGTGCCTGTACACCACCAAAATTTTTATTTATCTTTTGTAACTCTAATAGCGCCATAAAGATTTAATCGCGACTGCTATCTTGATCCAACGCCACCCGACGCTTTGGTGCTGGCCACAATCCAGAAGGCCGCACCAACATAACCAAAATCAGCGCTAACCCGAACAACAACATTCGAAGCGCTTCTGGGTCAACATAAACATCGCCGAAGAGTGCTCGTTGAACTGGTGACGCTGTTGACCTTAAAATTTCCGGAAGCACGGTAAGCAAAAGTGCCCCCAGCAACACGCCATAAACGTGCCCCATCCCCCCAAGAACAACCATGCATAAGACCATAATTGACTCGAGCAAACCGAAACTCTCTGGACTGACAAACCCTTGAAGGCTAGCAAACAGTCCGCCAGCGATGCCGCCAAAAGATGCTCCTAACGCAAATGCCAGTAACTTGATATTTCGCGTATTGATACCCATTGCCTGAGCGGCCAATTCGTCTTCTCTGATCGCCAACCAAGCCCGACCTATTCTCGAATTCTCAAGGCGCACGCACATTACGATAGTCAAAATCAATAGCGCCAGGAGAAGATAATAATAAATATGTACACCAGAGAATGATATGCCTAGCCATTCATGGGTACGCGTTAAATCAGCTCCACCAATACTGATTGGATCAATTTTGTTAATTCCAATAGGGCCATTAGTCACATTAATCGGGCGGTCAAGATTATTCAAAAAAATACGAATAATCTCCCCAAAACCCAACGTCACAATAGCCAAGTAATCCCCGCGCAGCCTAAGGGTAGGCGCCCCCAACAAAACACCAAAAAGAGCCGCCATGCCAGCCCCTATAGGCAAGATAGCCCAGAAGGGTAGATGCAAATCAAACTGTGGTGACGCCAATAAGGCCCATGTATAAGCACCTACCGCATAGAAAGCGATATATCCCAAATCGAGTAACCCGGCGAAGCCGACGACGATATTTAAACCCAGCGCAAGCATGGCGTAAATTAAAGCGAAATCGAGGATGCGAACCCACGTTCGGCCTACTGTATTACTCAGAAGGAAAGGTAGAACCGCCAGCGCAACGAAAAGTAGCACGTATCCGAGTAGCAATACTCTCCTGTTACTCGTTACTTTTTGTAAAAAACTTTGCATGAACTCCCTCATGCCCGCTCCGATACTCGCTCACCCATGAGCCCTGTGGGCCTAAAGACCAACACAATAATCAGTACAACAAAGGCGAACACATCTTGATAATGACTACCAAGGAAACCACCAGTCAAATCACCAATATAACCCGCACCAACACTTTCGATCAAACCAAGCAATAGTCCGCCAAGGACAGCTCCACCAAGATTACCAATGCCCCCTAGAACGGCGGCTGTAAATGCCTTGAGCCCAAGCATGAACCCCATGGAGTAATGCGCCACACTATAGTTACCCGCGACTAAAATCCCGGCTACCGCGCCGAGCGCAGCGCCCATCATAAAAGTTACCGAGATGATTTTATTTACATTGATACCCATGAGTCCAGCCACTCGCTGGCTCTCAGAAGTGGCACGCATCGCCCGGCCGAGTTTCGTGAAATGCACAACTAAAAGTAGTCCCGCCATGAGTATTCCCGATATCCCTATGATAAATAACTGGACACTTGTGATGGTCGCACCAAACAATTCATGAGTTTCCGTAGGAAATATCTGAGGCACCATTTTGTATCTGCGACCCCAAATAATCATGGCGAGGTTTTGAAGCAAAATTGAAACCCCAATGGCCGTAATCAAAGGCGCTAAACGCGGCGCCTTACGCAAG
>CAJXPC010000113.1 GCA_913057845.1 uncultured Pseudomonadota bacterium | reverse complement strand
CTCTATTCGTCGGCAGCGTCAGATGTGTATAAGAGACAGCATCACGGCACCATCATGGAATGTAGCCAAGAAGACTGGACCTACTCGTTTGATCTAAATGTTAAAAGTATGTTTATGGTCATCCAATCGTTTTTGCCACAGCTATTAGCTAAACAAAATGGCAGCATTATTAATATTGCCTCGGTTGCAGGTTCAATTAAGGGATTCGTAAACCGCTTTGCCTACGGCGCTACGAAAGCGGCGGTAATCGGACTCACTAAATCAATAGCGGCTGATTATGTGGCTCAAGGCATTCGTGTAAATGCTATTTGCCCAGGCACTGTCGACACCCCAAGCCTGTCGGAGAGAATGCAGGCCACAGGGGACATCACTGCGGCCCGACAAAATTTCATTAGCCGACAACCAATGGGTCGACTCGGAACACCAGAAGAAATTGCTAATATAGCGATATACCTCGCATCTGATGAATCAAAATTCATGACTGGGCAAACAATCTCGGTTGACGGTGGGATAACCATCTAAACTCATAATTAATACAGGAGGAGATCTAAATGAAACTTTTACGTTATGGAGACATTGGGCAAGAGAAGCCTGGAGTCCTTGATTCCGAAGGGAATCTTCGTGACTTATCTAACATCATCTCGGATATTGATGGAGACTTCCTTAGCCGTGGCGGCATAGACGAAATTAATAAACTGGACTTAAATGCCCTACCTAAGGTATCCGGCAGTCCACGACTTGGAATGCCGGTATCTGGCACACCCAAGTTGATATGTATTGGGCTCAATTATTCTGATCATGCCAAAGAATCTAATATGGCGATTCCGACTGAACCAGTTGTGTTTATGAAAGCGATTAGTTCCCTTAACGGGCCGAACGACGATGTCATTCTGCCCAACAACTCAATCAAAGGAGATTGGGAAGTGGAACTGGCTGTTGTGATCGGCAAAAAAACCAAGAACGTCGATGAGTCAGATGCAATGTCACATGTTGCGGGATACACGATCTGTAACGATGTTTCTGAACGCGAGTGGCAACTCGAGCATGGTAGCCAATGGTCCAAAGGGAAGAGCTTTGACACGTTCGCTCCTGTAGGCCCTTGGTTAGTCACAAAAGATGAAATTGAGAATCCACAAAACTTAGCAATGTGGCTAGACCTCAACGGCAAGAGGATGCAAACAGGAAACACAAGCACCATGATATTTGGTATCGAAAAATTAATTTCTTATCTCTCATACTTTGTAACGCTACAACCCGGCGATATTATCTCTACGGGTACACCACCAGGGGTCGGAATGGGTATCAAACCTGAACCTGTATTCCTCAGCGTTGGCGATGAAATGCGTCTTGGCATTGATGGCCTAGGCGAACAAAAACAAACTGTTGTAGCCGACCAATAAGATGTATCACTCAAGCATTTTGAAAGGTCCCATCCTCTCGAAACGCTTGACGTGATGCAAGTCTCTCAACTCTTTTAACTCAAAAATTATAAATTTTTCTGATTCAATCTAAGACGCGAGTAAATTATAAGCATCCAAACAACTATCAAGTTTAATGAGTAAAGCATTTGAAGATCCCCACAGACTATGTACTGCGCCAATGCTCGATTGGTCGGACAGACACTGTCGGTTTGTATTCAGAATATTTGCACCGTACGCAATGCTATATACCGAGATGGTCACCACCGGTGCAATTATTCATGGTGATCAGAGACGTCATTTAGACTTTTCTGAGGAAGAACATCCTCTCGCACTTCAATTGGGTGGAAGCATTCCAGAGGAACTACAACACTGTGCGATGCTAGCTTCAAACTGGGGTTACGACGAAATCAATCTCAATTGTGGTTGCCCCTCTGAACGCGTCCAAAAAGGTAACTTTGGCGCCTCACTGATGTTCGAGCATAAATTAGTCGCTCAATGCGTGAAATCTATGCGAGACGTTACCAATATTCCCATTACAGTCAAACATCGCTTGGGCGTAGATGATTCTGACAGCTATGATTTTGTTTCTCAATTTGTAGGGACCGTGCGCGAAGCCGGTTGTAAAACTTTTATCGTCCATGCCCGCATTGCAGTCTTAAAAGGCCTCTCCCCTAAAAAAAATCGAGAAGTGCCTCCGCTTAACTATGAATTTGTCTATCGACTCAAGCAAGAATATCCGGATTGCGCATTCATCATCAATGGCGGACTTGACGAACATACTGAATTCGAATCTATTTTGGAAAAAGTTAATGGTGTCATGATTGGCAGAGCCATCTACCATTCCCCTGAGTTCCTCGGAACATTGAGTCAATCCATTCATGGAAGCACTCCACAAAGCCTAGACAACATCATCTTACGAATACACGAATACGTCGTAAATCAAGTTCGCAACGGCGTACAGTTAAAGTCAGTGACCAGACATCTCTTGGGCCTATTTCATGGCCGCAAAGGAGCAAGGATGTGGAGACGCATCCTGTCCGACCCCGATCATCTAAAAGACAATGACCCAGACTTAATTATGCGCGCCTATCAAGAAGTCTGTTAACGCGCCCTGCCTCTCATAGATGCGGGTGTCCCCGGCAAATCGACACGCGTCCCGGTATCAATTAATGTCTGACCCTCAACACGAAACACCATGACCTGCTGCAGCGCGAAACTGCTCACATAGACGTACCCGCCATCTGGAGAGAAAGCAACCCCCTCTGGCAAACCCTCAATTGGGATGCTTTGTAATGGCGCCACCTCATTTTTTGACACTTTAAATACTGCGATTTCTCCTGGTTTTTGATGGGCCCAATGATCCTTAGGCAACATCGTGTCACCCCCGAGTAACAAAGCCACTGCAATATCACCACGAGGGCTGATGGCAAAGGCCTCTGGAGCGTCTCCAGCGGTAAAGTATCCTGAGACATGAGGTCTATCCCCAACATCCAACCGTATAATGACAAGAGGGTCAGCATGGCCATCGGATCGACCACTATTACCCGTATGAGCTGCAACTGCGAACGTCCCGTCAGGACTGATATCGATGTTGTACGGAAACTGGCCAACAGGCATATCTTGATCAGGCTGATAGGTGACCACACCTTGGTTAATCGCTAAGACACCAATTTTATTTGCTTTATTCTTAACGATAAGTGCGCGCGATTCGTCAGGCGTGATCGCAACAGCAGCAACTTCGTCTGTAACATCAACTGATTGAATGAGCTTAACGGATTTACCGTTTATTTCAACGACACTGATGGATCGATCCGCTCGGTTTGCTATCAATGCGAAACGACCTGATGGACTAATAGCGATTCCCGAGGGCTGACGTCCGACGGTGATTGTATCAATGAGTTGAGGCACTTTAGACTCAAGATCAATAACGAATAAACGATTATCTGGCGTCGGCTTCCACTTGTCATCAACGAACTCCCAACGCACAGCGCTAGTAACCAGTGCTAATTTTTCATCGGGTGTGACTTGAAGATTTGTTGGTGGGCCAAAAAGAGAATTGGATAACTTTAAGTTCGCCACGGTGACCGGCCGGGAAGGATTCGTGATATCTAATATATTAACTAGATCGTCACCAGGTTCGATGAACTCTAGCTTCCCAGGTTCAGAGAATCGCACTTTACTATCAATTCCATTTAATAAGAAAGATCTATCCGCCTGAACCGCAGTCACCCAAAGAAATGGCAACAACAATACGGGCAGCGTCAAACGAGAAAAAATCCACATAACCTACTCCTTAAATATAGAACATAACATTAGTCTTTATAGGGCAAATCAGAGTCGCTCTATCTGCACTACCTGCTCTTCTTTCACTAAATTTGAGCGTTTAGCATCACCCTCTATATCACCTATGATATTTACGGCGCCACGAGGCGACACTCCGTACCCACTGATACCGGAGTTGGGCCAAAAGGAATTGCAAAACTATTTCCTTGCATCCAAAAACAAATCGCACCTTTATCAACGACGTCTGTAGCGCTAGGCTCGATAGACATTCCAAAGTGCACTTCAAAGTAAATTTCCTGACCCCAAACATGAATCGCAGCTTCAAACGGAAGACAAGATTCCAACCGAATGATAGTCAGAAAATGAGTAACTTCTCCTACACAATTCACATCAGGAAATTTAACTGCCAATTTCAAGATTACTCCCAATGTGGCGGTCTCGTCGTTTGGAAAAGCGACATTGCCTCCAACCTAGTAAACCAAGCGCCTAAGGCCGGGCTCATTGATTTCGAAAATCCCAAATCTGGTTTCTGTTCTTCAATGCGCAAAATCAACGCTATGATAGGAAACATAGAAAACTCAACTGCAGACAGTGTTTTTAGCTCAAACCCATGCGAAAAATACTCATCAAAACGTTTCAGTTCAAAATCCAATGCTTCAAATGCTCTGGAAATTTTTGCTTCGTCCCACTGTTCTTTGGGCGTAAATAATGTAGCCATAAGCAAACGTCTGCTCGCTGAATCTAGATATACATCGATCTCATTAATAAGTCGTCGACTCAGCGCTCGAGTGTTCACATCCAACGGGAGCAAGTTAGCGCCCACATTTGGATACTTATCCTCTAGGTATTCAAGGATAACCGCCGACTCATAGATAGTGACTTCCCCATCAACGAGCACAGGGACTTTTCCACGAGGATTCATAATTAAATAAGACTCTTTTTTCAAATCTCCATTTTGGAGCGACAGGTTGATACGTTGATACTGCAAACCCTTGTGCTCCAGAGCTAACCAAACGCGCCAAGCAAAGGGCGAACCAGATAAATAATAAAAATCAATCATGTTTATTCTTCCGTAAATAGGTTATTTTTCGGTTATGACAATAACTAAAACTAACATCAAATGGCCGAATGTCCCAGACGTTTATAACTGGCTATCACTGGACCATCGCGGTAATTGGCTGATCAAAAGAGAAAAAATACATCATCAAGGATTAATAGATTTTATTAGTACGCACTATACCGAGGACTCATTAGGACGGTGGTTTTTCCAAAACGGCCCACAAAGAGTATTTGTAACACTTGGATACACACCATACGTACTGTCTATCCAATCAGACGGCACGACGACTCATTTCAAGACACAGACGAATAAAGTTATAGTAAGTTTCGATCAATTGTGGATTGATAATGACGGTCGAATGCTTGCATCTTGGGGACGACACATTGGACTAATCTCTGACCAAGACCTACCCATACTGGCCGAGCAATTGGTGCATAGAAAAAAGCCAAATAATCCAATCGATGTAAATGATTTAGAAATTGTTTTGAAATCACCATCGCCCAAAGGCGATACGCCTTTTATTGGGTTGATAAATCAAAAACGATATGATGTCACTTTTATACGCGAGTACGATGTACGTCACACATTTCACTTTAACCCAAACCCCACGCCACCAGATGGCTCTACCGAATGTTAAAACCTTCGACTCATAAGATATGTACGATGAATAATATTATAGGGAAGCCTCTTCGACAATGGCCTTCAAAAGATCATCAATTTGTTGGAGCACTTCCCGCGTTGCGTCATCCGCAACGTTTCGAGCAATAAGCTTAAACGCCACATAGGTAGTATATGGTTCGCCGTCTAGGGTGTAGACCGAAATTGCATAAGGACAAAAAGCAAGAAGCGTTGGTGAAAATTCCGCCATGCGTCTTGAATACAGTGCGCTACAAAACTCCAGCACCTCCGCATTTTCGTAAATGGTGCCGTTCTCACCCAAATCCTTACCCGTACGAGACAGCATGCCACCAACATCTGATGTATGGTCAACCACGAGCCCTTGGCTCTCAACGGCGAAAATCACCCTTTCCTTGACATCACTAAATACACCCTCTATCGGCACAACCGTCACAAACTCTGAAACGTCAACTGCATTAGTTGTCGCTGGCATAAGCACCGATATATAAATAACAAAAAGTACTAGAGAAATCTTATGTCGCATGATCCACACGAATCGAAGTAACTAAAACACTAGCCTAACGTATGTGACCTACTAACTCAAACCTGCCAGAGGAAACGAAGGGGAGGGTAATTCAAATCCATATACAGTACTAAAATAAACTCGCAGATCAGCATCAGAATAAAAAATTAAATACCAATCTGCGAGTATCGAGGACTAGCCGGGTCGGTTGCCAGCGACCGGAAATGGCCAAGCTGCGGGCGCAGCCAAAGGACGTGGTGCTGCAGCTGCTTTTCTGACAGGCTTTTTAGCTGGCGCTTTCTTAGCGACTGGCTTTTTAGCTGGCGC
>CAJXPC010000112.1 GCA_913057845.1 uncultured Pseudomonadota bacterium | reverse complement strand
GGCTCGGAGATGTGTATAAGAGACAGTAATTTACACCTGACTGTTGAAATAACTCATTCCACTGTGACAGATTTGGCTAGGTTTCTAGGTTTATCTACATCCGTTCCTTTTGCCAGCGCAACATGATAGGCGAGCAATTGTAGTGGGATGGAATGAAGAATGGGGCTCAGATGACCAAGGTGTTCTGTCATTTTAATGATGTGTAATCCTTCTGATTCGTCAAGATTTGAGTCAGCATCGGCAAACACATAGAGTTCGCCTCCGCGAGCCCGTACCTCTGATAAATTTGATTTTAATTTTTCGAGCAATGCGTCGTTAGGCGCAACCGCTACTACAGGTGTGTCATGATCAATGAGCGCTAGGGGTCCGTGTTTTAATTCACCAGCGGGATAACCTTCAGCATGAATATAAGAAATTTCTTTCAATTTGAGCGCGCCTTCAAGCGCAATCGGATAGTGAATCCCTCGACCTAAAAATAGGGCGTTATGCTTGGTGGCAATATCCACCGCCCATTTAATGATTTGGGGTTCCATTTCGAGTGCGAGGTTTAAGGCAGTGGGTAAGTGTCGCAGTCCAGTTAGAAGCTTGTATTCTAAATCCGCACTTAACCTTCCTTTGAGTTTCGCAATCACGAGTGTTAATAAGTAAAGGGAGGCTAGTTGTGTTGTGAACGCTTTAGTTGATGCGACGCCGATTTCTGGACCAGCTCGTGTTAAGAATTTGAGTTTTGTACCTCGAATTATTGAAGACTCTGGCACGTTGCAGATGCTTAAAGTTTTATCTTGACCAAGACTCTTGGCATATTCGAGTGCTGCGATTGTGTCTGCTGTTTCGCCTGACTGAGAGATAACGACGATCAGTGTATTTGGATTGGCGACGGGTTTTCGATACCGATATTCGGATGCGATTTCTACAAATACTGGGAGTTCTGCAAGTTCCTCCAGCCAATATTTTGCCGTTAATCCTGAGTGGTAGCTCGTGCCGCAAGCAATAATTGTCACGGAGTCAATGGCGTTTAGGATGGAAGAAGCCTCAGCGCCAAAGAGTTCGGGCACAATCGCGCTGGAACCCGTTACCATTTCTAAAGTGGCTGCTAACGCACCCGGCTGTTCAAAAATTTCTTTTTGCATGTAATGCTTGAACTGACCTAATTCGACCTGCTCAGAAGAAAGGTTACTTTCGTAAACCGTTCGTTCCACGACTAATCCTGCTGCATCGAAAAACGTTGGGCCATTGATGGTAATTTCTGCAAGGTCACCGTCTTCCATGAAGATCATTTTTTTGGTGCGTTGTAAGAGTGCAGAAGCATCACTCGCGCAGTAAAATTCGCGATCACCCAGGCCAACTAATAATGGAGCTCCTCGTCGCGCGAGGATCATCCGGTCTTTAGATCGTTCGTTAATGATTGCTAATGCGAAGGCGCCTACTAGATCCCCCACTGCGCAACGTACCGCGGAAAGTAGATCTGTTTTGATGCCAATATATTTGTGTATGAGGTGGGCGATGACTTCACTGTCTGTGTCGGATGTGAATTCATAGCCTTCTTTGATCAACGATTGTTTGAGCGATTCATGATTTTCAATGATACCGTTGTGCACGAGTGCGATGCCATCACGACTGATGTGTGGGTGTGCATTTCGTTCAAGGGGTGCACCATGTGTGGCCCAGCGGGTGTGGGCAATGCCCAGGGTCGACTGCATGTTGAGCGTGTGCACTTTGTCGGACAGTTCACTCACGCGACCATTGCTTCGAATTCGCTCAAGTGTTTCATTAACCACGGCGAGGCCCGCTGAGTCGTAACCGCGGTATTCGAGCTTCAGTAGCCCGTCAATTAAAAAGGGAACTATGTTTTTAGTTGAGACGGCGCCGACGATTCCACACATTCTGATGTTTCACCTTAAAGTTACGATGGTTTTTATTTTGTTGCCTTTGTTTTTACTGGTCGCTGCCAATCGGCAATGAACGTTTGTTTGGTTCTAGATAATGCTAGGCCCCCTGGCGGAACGTCTTTCGTGATGGTGCTGCCCGCAGCAACGGTACTTCCAGCCCCGATGGTGACTGGGGCTACGAGTTGGGTGTCAGAGCCAATGAATACGTTATCTTCTAGGGTAGTAAGGTGTTTGTTTGCCCCATCATAGTTACACGTGATGGTCCCCGCGCCGACGTTAACGGATGATCCAATTTTAGCGTCACCAATATATGTCAGATGGTTTGCTTTTGATCCTGTGCCAATTGTGGCCGCCTTCACTTCTACGAAGTTGCCAATTTTTACCTGAGCTTGCGACTCCGTTCCGGGACGAATTCTCGCATACGGCCCAATCTCATTTTGGCTGCCAATTGATCCACCTTCGATGTGCGAAAAGGCCCTTATCGTGCTGCCATCTTTAATGACGGAGTCTATAATGATTACGTTGGCCTCAATCGTGACATTCTTTCCTAGGCGCACCTTGCCTTCAAATACGCAGCCGACATCAATGGACACATCAGCATCACAAGCGAGCGTTCCGCGTATGTCAATGCGTTTTGGATCTGAAATCGTCACCCCCGAGTCCATGAGCTCATGAGCGAGCGCGAGTTGGTAGCGTCGTTCCAGTTCAGCTAATTGTCGTTTGCTATTCACGCCGCTGGCTTCGAACGCCAAAGAGGGGTATGCCGTCTCTATAGAGGCGCCCTTACTTGAGGCGAACTCAATCAAGTCTGTTAGGTAGTATTCCCCTTTTGCATTACTGTTGTTGAGTGTGCTCAGAAATTTTTTGAGCAGCGCCGTGTCGACACAAAAAATGCCAGTATTGACTTCTTTAACCAATTTCTCGTTCGGGTTTGCGTCTTTTTCTTCAACGATTTTTGAGGGTTGTCCTTTCTCATTCCGGATGATGCGACCATAGCCCCTGGGGTCGTTAACTGTTTGTGTCAGCACGACAACGTCTGCATCAGATTGAGCTAGCTGCTTGATTGACTCTTCTCGAATGCAGGGCACATCACCCAGCAATATGAGCGTTTTTGAGGAGGTCAGGTGGTCGACCGCTTGTGCGACGGCATGTCCCGTGCCGAGTTGCTCTTTTTGTGACACAAATGTCACAGGGCTCAGCGCATGATGTTCGCGGATGGCGGCTTCCTCATGCCCCACGACAATGATGATTTCTGTAGGGTTTATGCTTTTTGCCGCTTCGATGACATGGTCTAAAAGTGGCTTGCCGGCGAGCCGGTGCATTACTTTCGGTTTTGTCGACTTCATTCGAGTGCCTTTGCCTGCAGCAAGAATGACAACGTCAATATTTTTCATAGATCTATGTTAGTTGGTTTGTGCAGTTGATTATGGCATAGGAGGTTTGAGTTGGGTTCAATCGACTTGGATTTGGCAATCATTGAGTCTCGTATAAAGATTCGACAATATGTTCGAGTGTCTCTGGGTTTTTCGTCAATGCGTCACCATTCATAATAAAAACTATAGAAAGTGTATGGCCGTTAGATAAATGCAGATATCCAGCGATAGAACGGACGCTTTCTAGATAGCCTGTTTTGAGATGGGCTTGGGCATTTACTGGGCTATGGGTAAAGCGAGTTTCAAGTGTGCCGTCAACGCCTGGAATAGAAAAAGACGAGACGAATTCTGGCATGGATGCGTCGACCCATGCTGCATTCAAAATTGATGATATCAATGAGGCGGGGATTCGCCCGTGTCGAGATAACCCAGACCCATTGTCAATAAAGAATCCTTTGGTGTTGAATCCGCGTTGTCTTGCCCAGTCGTTAATGTTTAAGCGAGATGCCGTGATATCAGCGGTCTTATTCGGTTGTAGTGATAACGTTAGAAAAATATGTCGGGCGGCCACATTGCTGCTCCACTTGTTGGTCAAGCGAAGGGCCGAGGCCAGCGGCTCAGATTCTATGCTCAGGAACTCTTGAGCTGATTCGGGTGTTTTTTTGTCGAGGATCTGGCCGTCTAGCGTTCCCCCAAGTGCCGCCCATTCGGTCATGAATACATTTTTAAAATAAGCCGACGGAGACAGTAAGTTATATTGGCGCTGTTTTATGCCGCACGAGGCAGGATATGAACCCTGGAAAACGACTTGGCCCTTGATGATAGAGGGCCTCTTTGGCCACTTTGTGCAAGGTCGATCCGTTAATTTGAGTTCATTAATGATATTCAAATTCTCTGGCGAACTGATGAGATCTACTGTTTGCGTCTCTTGGTTTGGAATAAAGCGGACATCGAAAACATTTGCATTAACTAATAAGGCGTCATGCCCCGCGTTGTAGGGCCTCAATGGCTCATCATCAAATTGCCCTGGATCATACGTGTCTGAGGGGAAAATCGAGCGATCGACGTAGACATTCCCGTTAATGGCGTGAATCCCGAGATCGTAAATACGCTTTAAGAGTAATTTGAATCGTATTAGATCAAGCGTGGGGTCACCCCCACCACGCAAATATAGGTCACCTGTCAATGACTTGCTTAGAAGCCCCCCGTCAATTAATACGTCGGTTTTCCATCGAAACCCTAAGCCGAGAAGATCGAGGGCTGCTTTCGTGGTCACTAACTTCATGACGGAAGCAGGATTAAGTGGGACATCTTGATTTCCTGCAAACACCGTCTCGCCACGTGTGATGTCATCGATCCGGACTGCGAATTCATTGGGGTACTCTGTGACGAGCTTCTCTAGCTGCTTTTTAAGTGCCTCAGGAAGGTTTAGTGGTTCCCCAAATGAAGGTTGGGGGATCACTAATGCCAGAATGAGAAGAAATCGAGTCATAACTTAAATAATATTCACCGGTTCGTCACTGGGCGTTCAGTAGAGGGTCTTTTTCATATAAACAAACATTATTTACGTTAGTAAGCACACACTTTTATTGGTTGTTGACGCCTGAATATTATCAATATTATCAATATTACTGGTCTACCACTTGAAAAGTAACAATCTAATCCCATATTATTAGCACTCACAGATGTCGAGTGCTAATGAAGTTCCCGGCGGAGAAATTTGTCTGGTTGCACATCAGCTTTGGGTAACTCAGAGTATTTTTAACATTAAACATAAGTTTTTAGGAGACACCACATTATGAAAATTCGTCCCCTGCACGATCGAGTGATCGTCAAGCGACTCGAAGAAGAACGTACAACTGCTTCGGGTATCGTTATTCCTGATTCTGCCGCTGAGAAGCCAGACACAGGTGAGGTAATTGCTATCGGTACCGGCAAAGTTCTCGATGATGGCAAGAGTAGAGCGTTAGACGTTAAGCCTGGTGACAAGATTATATTCGGTAAATACTCAGGTCAAACCGTTAAAGTTGACGGTGAAGAACTTCTCGTTATGCGCGAGGAAGACATCATGGGCGTCCTCGAATAATATCTTCGACCTATTTACATCGAACCATTAAAAGTTTTAAGGAGTTAAATCATGGCAGCTAAAGAAGTAAAGTTTCGCGACGCCGCACGAGCAAAAATTGTTGCTGGTGTGAATGTGTTGGCGGACGCAGTTAAAGTTACCTTAGGCCCTAAAGGCCGTAACGTTGTACTCGAGCGTTCGTTCGGCGCACCAACCATTACTAAGGATGGTGTTTCCGTAGCGAAAGAAATTGAGCTCAAAGATAGGTTTGAAAACATGGGCGCTCAGATGGTAAAGGAAGTTGCATCAAAAACTTCTGACGTTGCCGGTGATGGAACCACGACAGCTACCGTTCTTGCTCAATCAATTGTTCAAGAGGGTATGAAATACGTCGCGGCAGGTATGAATCCAATGGATCTTAAGCGAGGGATTGATAAAGCTGTTTCGGCTGTTGTCGCAGAGCTTAAGAAAAACTCCAAGCCTTGCACCACCAGTAAAGAAATTGCTCAGGTTGGCGCGATTTCTGCTAACTCAGATCCAGAAATTGGCACGATTATTGCTGATGCGATGGATAAAGTAGGTAAAGAGGGCGTAATTACTGTTGAAGACGGAACTGGTCTCCAAAGTGAGCTTGAAGTCGTTGAAGGTATGCAGTTTGACCGTGGTTACCTGTCTCCTTATTTCGTGAATAATGCGGATAAGCAGATGGTTGCCCTAGAGAACCCATACATTTTGCTTCACGACAAGAAAGTCTCAAATATTCGAGATTTGCTTCCCGTATTGGAGCAGGTGTCAAAGTCTGGCCGTCCGCTACTGATTATCGCTGAGGATGTTGAGGGCGAAGCGCTTGCAACACTTGTTGTGAATAACATTCGTGGCTGTCTCTTATACACATCTCCGAGCCCACGAGACCTCTCTACATCTCG
>CAJXPC010000111.1 GCA_913057845.1 uncultured Pseudomonadota bacterium | reverse complement strand
GAGATGTAGAGAGGTCTCGTGGGCTCGGAGATGTGTATAAGAGACAGGGCATTTGTGATGGCAATATGCAAGAAGGTAACTTCAGATGTGATGCCAACGTGTCTGTCCGAAGAAAGGGGGACAATACCCTCGGCACTCGCAGAGAAATTAAAAATCTAAACTCTTTTCGGTTCCTCCAACAAGCTATTGAATACGAAGCGCGTTGGCAGATTGAGCAAATTGAAGATGGTCTATCTATCGTTCAGGCAACCGTACTTTTTGATCCCGATAGTGGTGAGACCCGATTGATGCGCACCAAAGAAGATGCGCACGATTATCGCTACTTCCCTGACCCAGATTTGCTACCATTGATTATTGATGATGACTGGTTAGTCACCGTGCGTTCATCGCTTCCCGAACTGCCTAAGTCGAAGGCTGAACGCTATCAAGCCGAGTTAGCGCTCAATGGTCCTGATGTTGCTTCACTGGTATCCACCCTGGAGGCGGCCTCTTATTTTGAGTCCGCCCTCGCCGAATTTGATGAACAGACGATCAAACCTGCGGCCAAACTGATTGCCAACTGGATGAATGGCGAAGTAGCTGCCGCGCTTAATCGCGAACAGAAAGACTTCTCCGTGTGTCCGGTTTCTCCGTCGAGCTTGTCAACCTTAATTAAACGCATTCTTGATAACACGCTGTCCACAAAACTGGCTCGACTGGTGTTCGAGGAATTGTGGGGCGGCGCATTATCTGTAGATGACATTATTAAGGAAAAAGGCTTCACCCAAATGTCGGACTCGGGTGAAATTGAATCTTATGTCGACCAAGTCATCGCGCAAAACCCGCAACAGGTTGATGACTTTAAAGCAGGAAAAGAAAAGGCCCTTAATTCACTGGTAGGCCAAGTGATGAAATTGACAAAAGGTAAAGCAAACCCAACGCAGGTAAACGAAATTTTGAAAGCTAAGTTAGTTTAATTTAAGCTGCGCCATATTCTTCACGATACTTGCATACTCGACTTAGATTATCAGCCATCTCAGGCTTTTGAGATAAATATTCCACGAGGTCGTCCAAGCAAAACAAATTGATTACGGGCAGGCCAAAATCTCGTTGGATTTGTTGAATTGCCGACTCGGCTCCTGTCCCGCGTTCTTGACGATCTAAAGAAATAACGATCCCACATGGTGATGCTCCAGTGGCCTCAATCACCTCAATTGACTCACGCACCGAGGTGCCTGCTGAGATGACATCATCAACGATAAGCACCTTTCCAGAGACCGGCGCTCCTATCGTTAAGCCTCCCTCACCATGATCTTTAACTTCCTTACGATTAAAAGCAAACGGAACGTTTCTATTAAAGCCAGCTAAAGCAATCGCGGTGGAAGCCGATAAAGTGATACCTTTATAGGCTGGTCCATATAGCATATCAAACTCAATATTCGCATTAAGAATCGCTTGAGCATAAAATTGACCTAATTTTGCAATCGCTACGCCATCAGTAAATAATCCGGCATTAAAAAAATAAGGCGACTGTCGTCCCGCCTTGGTTGTAAAGTCACCAAAACGCAAGACATTAGCTTTAAGTGTAAATTCGATAAACTCTACTTTTGAGAAAATTTGTGACGTCATGTTAAGAATTGTTTCATTAAATTTAAATGGTATCCGTTCCGCTGTTAAAAAAGGTCTCCCCACATGGATGACTCAATCTAACGCAGATATATTCTGTCTTCAAGAGCTCAAGGCTCAGGAAAAAGATATCAATAACGACATAAGAAATATTGCCGATTATCATAGTTTTTTTCATTGCGCCGAGCGGCCAGGCTACAGCGGTGTTGGTATCTATTCTAAACGAGAGCCCGATGATGTGATCAAAGGATTGGGTTTTGAGGATATTGATGCTGAGGGCAGATATATCGAAGCACGATTTAACAATCTTTCGGTAATTTCCGTTTATGTGCCCTCGGGATCAAGTTCGGCAGAACGCCTAAGCATCAAATTTAGCTTTCAGGAACGATTTATAGAACCCTTACATGCGTTAATTCAAAGCGGAAGAGACGTTGTTATCTGCGGAGATTGGAACGTTGCACACAAGGAAATAGACCTAAAGAACTGGAGACCCAATCGAAAGAACTCAGGCTTTCTTCCCGAGGAAAGGGAATGGTTTGACGGCGTGCTCAATAAGCTAGGATATGTTGACGTCTTTAGGCAATTGAATGCCAGCCCTGATCAATACACTTGGTGGTCGAACCGAGGTCAAGCTTGGTCAAATAACGTCGGTTGGCGCATTGACTATCAATTGTGCTCCCCTAGTGTTGCGAGTACAGCCAAAAGAGAAGAAATTTACAAGACCGAACGGTTCAGTGATCATGCACCTTTAACGATTGACTACGACTTTATTATTTAACTGCAAAAAATTACCTTAAAGGCCTACGAGTCTCATCGAGTCCCATGAAAATGCGTATTAACAGCTTCTTCGCAATTTATACGCAAACTAACGTATTGCGCATGCTGTTTCTCGGCTTCTCAGCTGGGCTGCCGCTACTTCTAATTTTTGGAACGCTTTCTTTTTGGCTCAGAGAGGCTGGGCATGAGCTCTCAACCATTGGCTTTTTTTCATGGATTGGTTTGGTCTACGCCTTCAAATGGGCTTGGTCTCCTCTAGTTGATCAAATGCCGATCCCAGTGCTCACGTCAAAGCTTGGCAGAAGACGAGCGTGGCTTTTAGTGTCACAAATTATGGTAGGTGTTGGCCTCATCGGGATTGCTACAACAGATCCCTCACAAGGGCTATCTGTTTTAATCGGATTTTCCATCCTAACTGCAACGGCGTCGGCCACCCAGGATATCGCTCTGGATGCGTTCCGTATTGAGTCTGGCCTCATTGAGGAGCAAGGTGCCATGGCCGCTACGTATCAAATGGGGTACCGAATTGCCATGATTACATCTTCCGCTGGCGCCTTACTTTTAGCATCATGGTTTGACTATACGGAAAACGTGTACGAACCTGAGCCTTGGATGTACGCATACCTATGCATGTCGGCGCTCATGTTGATTGGCATTACAACCACAATACTGTCTAAAGAACCCGTGGTGCACGCTTATGGGGGAAGTCATACTCTCGACACACAATCAAGAGCTCAACGATTGACTGGGTGGCTTAAAAATGCAGCCATCATGCCATTTTTAGATTTTATTAGACGTTATCGACTTCAGGCTATTGTATTGCTTGCAATGATTAGTCTTTACAGAATCTCAGATATAGTCATGGGCGTAATGTCTAATCCCTTCTACCTTGACATGGGGTTTTCTAAACAAGAGATTGCGACGGTTTCCAAAATATTTGGCGTCATTATGACTATTTTAGGAGCGCTCGTTGGCGGGTCGCTCATCAAACACCTCGGCATCTTCAAGATCCTTTTTATCGGCGCGGCCTTAAGCAGTCTAACCAACCTACTATTTGCATGGATTTCGGTCAACGAACCTTCAATTGGTGCACTAGCCTTGACAGTGAGCGCGGATAATTTCAGCGCTGGAATTGCGAGCGCAGCATTCATCGCTTATCTTTCCAGCCTCACAAATATTCAATATTCTGCGACTCAGTACGCACTATTCAGCTCATTAATGTTTTTGTTTCCAAAATCAATCGCCGGTTGGTCTGGAGTATTCGTTGAGGAGTGGGGGTATGCCTACTTCTTTATCACAACAGCGCTCATCGGGGTGCCGAGCCTGATTCTGGTTTGGTTCATCAGGAAAATCTCTATAGGCTCGAGACCCTAGGGCCACCAAAAACTAGTCGCTTTATTTTTAGCCCTTATCGAATCTATAAATCGCAAGGGCCCCCATTAAATTAGGGAACGCATCTATTGGTCTGCCTCTTTCACTGAGTACGACTTTATCGAGAATCCTGGCGTTATGGCTAACACAAAAGTTTTCGAAATCATTAATCGTTAACACATGAACATTAGGTGTGTCGTACCACTGGTAAGGCAACTGCTTCGATACAGGAGCTTGGCCTAAGAAAATTTGTAAGCGGTGGCGCCAGAATCCAAAATTAGGAAAGGTCACAATAACCTGCCTACCAACGCGTAGCATCTCATCAATAATGGCCTCGGTTTGATGGACGGCTTGCAACGTCAACGATAAAACAACGTAATCAAAGGTCACGGGGCCAAAGCCCGCCAACCCTTGCTCCAAATCAGATTGAACGACGTTGATGCCATTACTCAAGCTGGCGAGTACATTACGGTCATCTTTCTCAACTCCGTACCCTGATACATTTCTCGTTTGTTTAAGATGTAACAATAAAGACCCATCACCGCAGCCCAGATCTAGCACCGTCGACCCATCTTCAATCATCTCGGTAATGATTTGATAATCCTGTCGCCTGATCGTGTTATCACTACTCATCCTTGTGCTCTTTCCAAACTCGGTCAAAATAAGCGCCAATCAAGTCATGGTACACAGGCTCATCCATTAAAAATGCATCATGCCCATGAGGTGAATCTATTTCTCCATAAGAGACATTCAACTTATTCGCGACCAGTGCGTCAACTATCTCCCTGGAACGTTTTGGAGAGAAACGCCAATCAGACGTAAATGATATGACTAAATAATTGGCTTGAGCGTGACTCAGCGTGGCGGAGAGTTTTCCCGAATATTTAGTGGCCGGATCAAAATAATCAAGTGCTTTGGTAATACGCAAATAGGTATTCGCATCAAACGTCTCTGCGAATTTATCACCTTGATACCTCAAATAAGACTCGATCTGAAACTCGGTATCAAAGTTAAACTTTAAAACGTCTTCTCGTAAGCTCCTGCCAAATTTAACGTCCATGGAATCGTCTGAAAGATACGTAATGTGCCCAATCATCCGAGCAATCTTCAAACCACTGCGCGGTAAGGTTTTTTGCTGATAAAAATCACCGCCATAAAACTCAGGATCTAAAGTGATCGCCTGACGTGCAACCTCATTGAACGCAATATTTTGTGCGGATAGCTTTGGCGCAGAAGCCACGATCACGGCATTTTTGATTCGCGTAGGCTGATCAATTGTCCACTGCAGGGCTTGCATACCCCCCAAACTGCCGCCAATAACCGCCGCAAAAGTCTCTATGCCAAGTTTCGTCGCAAGCCTTGCCTGGGTCTCAACCCAATCCTCGACTGTCACCATTGGAAATGTGCTACCCCAAGGTTCAGTCGTTGCAGGATTGACGGATGAAGGACCCGTTGAACCATGGCAACCACCGAGATTATTGAGCCCAATCACAAAAAAACGATTGGTATCCAGCGGCTTTCCTGGACCAATCAAATTATCCCACCACCCTCTGGTTTTTTCGTCCCCGTTATAGGTCCCTGCTACATGGTGCGAGGCGTTAAGAGCGTGACACACCAAAACGGCATTTGTTTTTTCCTCATTAAGCGAGCCGTAAGTTTCAAACGTCAGCTGGTAGCTCGATAGCGTCTCGCCAGATTTGAGCAAAATAGGCTCATCAAACGCCATATGTTGAGGATGCACATCACCAATAGATGATCTCGTCATTAAAGCTGCCTTATACCCATTAGGTCAATAAACTTAAGTGCGGTTTGAAAAACATCAAGAGCACACAAAACCTAAATCCTCTCCTTCGACAGTCGAACCAAAATTCTCGTCGCCGCATCAATGGCCATATCGTTGATTAAAGACTCCTCTTCACTCGATTTGGCGGAAATATTCTGATCGCTATAAGTTATTTTTCGGCGTAATGAGAACTGACTGTCTAACGCATTGGTAGCATTTTTCGGCGAGTAAATTCTAAACTGAATCGAGTAAAGCAACTCGTACTCATCGATGGTCCCTGAGTTCGATAACACCGATATCGACCGAGTCGAGTTTTCTGCAAGAACGCTAACCACCACTTCTGCTGATGATGCGGCATCAACAAGCATATTCTTATATTTTCTCTCTATTTTTTTCTTGAGCGCTCTGCCCACCTGAGAATCCACATCGGCTTGAATATAAACCGTCTGATAGGGAATCTCATAGCCGCCTTTAAGCTTAAACCCGCAACTCGTCATCGCTAGTGCAACAACCAACAGCAATAGTTTTGTTTTAATTGTAATCATTAACTTCGCATACGATCGGATTAAATAACAATATTTACTAATCGGCCTGGAACAAGCACAATTTTTTTAACCGCTTGACCCTCAACGTAAGTCTGCACCAACTTATCGCCTAATGCCATCTCTTGGACCTCTTCTCTTGAGGCAGATGCCAAAACAGTTATCTTGCTACGAAGCTTCCCGTTCTGTCTCTTATACACATCTGACGCTGC